>NZ_JBEXSI010000030.1:0-95285 GCF_040613515.1 Streptomyces sp. NPDC006261 | reverse complement strand
TGCCTCACCACCGTGCAGGCACTCGCCGCAGCCGTCCAGGGCATCGACGCCCTCAACGGCGGCGACGTCGGCGTCCGCTCCCTCCAGGAACACGCCGAGCATCTGACAGCGGCCCGCGACTAGCAGCCCAGCAGGGGGACACCGGAAACGGTGTCCCCCTCTCTGCGAGCCCCACCGAGCCACTGAACATCCGAGGACATCTCCCCATGTACAAGTTCTTCTTCCGGCTGGTCTTCCAGCGGATGGACCCCGAGCAGGCCCACTACACCGCCTTCCGCTGGATCCGCCTCGCCGCCCGCATCCCCGTCCTGCGCACCTTCGTCGCCGCCGTTCTCGCGCCCCGCTACAAGGAGCTGCGCACCGAGGCGCTCGGCCTGCGGATGCACGGCCCCTTCGGGCTGGCCGCCGGCTTCGACAAGAACGCGGTCGCGATCGACGGCATGGCGATGCTCGGCTTCGACCACATCGAGATCGGCACCGTCACCGGCGAACCGCAACCCGGCAACCCCAAGCAGCGCCTCTTCCGCCTCGTCGCGGACCGCGCGCTGATCAACCGCATGGGCTTCAACAACGAGGGCTCCGCAGCCGTGGCCGCCCGGCTCGCCTCCCGTAACCCGGTCTTCCGCACCACGGTCGGCGTCAACATCGGCAAGACCAAGGTCGTGCCGGAGGCCGAGGCCGCCGCCGACTACGTGAAGTCCACCGAGCGGCTGGCCGCCCACGCGGACTACCTGGTCGTCAACGTCTCCTCGCCCAACACCCCGGGTCTGCGCAACCTCCAGGCCACCGAGTCCCTGCGCCCCCTGCTGACCGCCGTCCGGGAGGCCGCTGACCGTGCCGTCACCGGCCGCCGCGTTCCGCTGCTCGTCAAGATCGCCCCGGACCTCGCGGACGAGGACGTGGACGCGGTCGCCGACCTCGCCGTGGAGCTCGGCCTCGACGGCATCATCGCCACCAACACCACCATCGCCCGCGAAGAGCTCGGCCTGCGATCCGCCCCCGAACTGGTGGGCGAGGCGGGCGGGCTCTCGGGCGCACCCCTCAAGGAGCGCTCCCTGGCGGTCCTGAGCCGCCTGTACGCCCGTGTCGGGACCCGGATCACCCTGGTGGGCGTCGGGGGCGTCGAGAACGCCGAGGACGCCTGGCGGCGCATCCTCGCCGGTGCCACCCTCGTACAGGGCTACAGCGCGTTCATCTACGAGGGTCCCTTCTACGCACGCGCGATTCATAAGGGGCTCGCCGCCCGGCTCGCCGCATCCCCCTACGCCACCCTCGCCGAGGCCGTCGGCGCCGAGACCCGGAAGAAGGCCGCCCTGTGACACCCGAACCCTTCGGCGCCCGGCTGCGCCTCGCCATGGACACCCGGGGGCCGCTCTGCGTCGGCATCGACCCGCACGCCTCCCTGCTCACCTCCTGGGGGCTGGACGACGACATCGCGGGCCTTGAGCGCTTCACCCGGACCGTCGTGGAGGCGCTGGCCGACCGGGTCGCCGTCCTCAAGCCGCAGTCGGCGTTCTTCGAGCGGTTCGGCTCGCGGGGCATCGCCGTACTGGAGAAGGCCGTCGCGGAGGCGCGGGCGGCCGGTGCGCTGGTCCTGATGGACGCCAAGCGCGGCGACATCGGCTCCACCATGGGTGCCTACGCGGCGACGTACCTGGACAAGGACTCCCCGCTCTTCTCCGACGCGGTCACCGTCTCCCCGTACCTCGGGTTCGGCTCGCTGCGCCCGGCGCTCGACGCGGCCGCCGTCTCCGGTGCCGGCGTCTTCGTCCTGGCCCTCACCTCGAACCCGGAGGGCGCCGAGGTCCAGCGCGCCACCGCCGCCGACGGCCGTTCGCTCGCCCAGCTGATGCTGGACCACATGGCGGCGGAGAACGAGGGCGCGGTTCCGCTCGGCTCGGTCGGTGCGGTGGTCGGGGCGACGCTCGGGGACGCGGGGGTGAACCTGGCGATCAACGGACCGCTTCTCGCGCCCGGCATCGGCGCCCAGGGGGCGACCCCGGCGGATCTTCCGGCGGTGTTCGGCGACGCGGTCGGCAACGTGGTGCCGAGCGTGAGCCGGGGCGTGCTGCGCCACGGTCCGGACGCGTCAGGGCTGCGCGAAGCGGCCGGACGGTTCGCGGACGAGGTCCGCAGCGCCGTCTCCGGCAGTTGACCCTGGCACGTTTACAGGCTGTTGACGAATTACTGACCGGAAACCCGGTGGTTATGCGGCAAATGTCCTGGTCGGCCAAGGCTGACCAGGACTTTTCGTCTGTTCTCGCTGACTACAGCGGCCCTGGCCGCTAGTCTCCGTCGAGAGCAGCCGGGCACAGTGTGTTCGTCGCTCACCTGGTGGAGGGCGTCCAGCTTCCCCACCGGTCCGTATCCGACAGATCGACATCCGAGGTGACGTAGGCGTGGCTCTTCCGCCCCTTACCCCTGAACAGCGCGCAGCCGCGCTCGAAAAGGCCGCCGCGGCTCGCCGGGAGCGGGCCGAGGTCAAGAATCGACTCAAGCACTCCGGCGCCTCCCTCCACGAGGTCATCAAGCAGGGCCAGGAGAACGACGTCATCGGGAAGATGAAGGTCTCCGCCCTCCTGGAGTCCCTGCCCGGCGTCGGCAAGGTCCGTGCCAAGCAGATCATGGAGCGTCTCGGCATCTCCGAAAGCCGCCGGGTCCGGGGTCTCGGCTCCAACCAGATCGCGTCCCTGGAGCGCGAGTTCGGCGGCAGCCCCGCCTGACGTTCCGCCCGAGGTTCTCAGACACCCCTGGGAACCTGGATAATCGCTCCATGGCTGCAACATCCCGGGGGACGTCCCCCGCACCCCCGGACGTACGTCCGCGGCTGACCGTGCTCTCCGGCCCCTCAGGGGTCGGCAAGAGCACGGTCGTCGCTCATATGCGCACCGTGCACCCCGAGGTCTGGCTCTCCGTGTCGGCGACGACCCGCAAGCCCCGCCCCGGGGAGCGCAACGGTGTCCACTACTTCTTCGTCGAGGACGAGGAGTTCGACAAGCTCATCGCCAACGGTGAGCTGCTGGAGTGGGCCGAGTTCGCGGGTAACCGCTACGGCACGCCGCGCCGGGCCGTGCTCGACCGCCTTGAGGCGGGCGAGCCGGTTCTGCTGGAGATCGACCTCCAGGGCGCCCGGCTGGTCCGCCAGTCGATGCCCGATGCGCGCCTGGTCTTCCTGGCTCCGCCGAGCTGGGAGGAGCTGGTGCGCCGGCTCACCGGCCGGGGCACCGAGGCGCCCGATGTGATCGAGCGCCGGCTCACCGCCGCGAAGGTCGAACTGGCCGCCGAGGCCGAGTTCGATACGACGCTCGTCAACACCTCCGTCGAGGACGTGGCCCGTGAGCTGCTAACGTTGATGCTGCAGGCTTCCGACCACCCTGACAGCAGCGGCTGAACCCTACGCCGCCGCTGGCCCGGAGTTCGACCCCGTGTCCGACTCGCCGGAATCCGCACTATCAAAGATTTCTTTGATCTTTACCCCCTTCGGAAGGCAGAGAGTGTCCTCTTCCATCACCACGCCCGAGGGCATCATCAACCCGCCGATTGATGAGCTCCTCGAGGCCACCGACTCGAAGTACAGCCTGGTCATCTACGCCGCCAAGCGCGCGCGTCAGATCAACGCGTACTACTCGCAGCTCGGCGAAGGTCTCCTTGAGTACGTCGGTCCGCTCGTCGACACCCACGTGCACGAGAAGCCGCTGTCGATCGCGCTCCGCGAGATCAACGCGGGCCTGCTGACCTCCGAGCCCATCGAGGGCCCCGCTCAGTAAGCAGGACAGCACCTTGCACCACCCTCAGGCCCGGCGGCCCGTCCGCCGGGCCTGAGGTGTGTCCGGGGCCGGGTGAGTGCGCCCCGCGGGGTGAGGCAGCATGGGAGCTACGTTCCATACGTTGCCGAGTGCGGGGAGACACAGTGGACAAGCCGAAGGTCGTCCTGGGGGTCAGCGGGGGCATCGCCGCCTACAAGGCGTGCGAGCTGCTGCGCCGGCTGACCGAGTCCGGGCACGATGTACGGGTCGTCCCGACCGCCTCCTCGCTGCACTTCGTCGGCGCCGCCACCTGGTCCGCGCTCTCCGGCCACCCCGTCTCCGACCAGGTCTGGGACGACGTCCACGAGGTGCCGCACGTACGCATCGGGCAGGGCGCCGACCTCGTCGTCGTCGCCCCGGCCACCGCCGACATGCTGGCCAAGGCCGCCCACGGCCTCGCCGACGACCTGCTCACCAACACGCTCCTGACCGCCCGCTGTCCGGTGGTCTTCGCCCCCGCCATGCACACCGAGATGTGGGAGCACCCGGCCACCCAGGAAAACGTCGCCACTCTGCGTCGCCGGGGCGCCGTCGTCATCGAGCCCGCGGTGGGGCGGCTCACCGGCGTCGACACCGGCAAGGGCCGGCTGCCCGACCCGGGCGAGATCTTCGAGGTCTGCCGCCGGGTGCTGGCGCGGGGAATCACCGGACCCGACCTCGCGGGGCGCCATGTGGTGATCAGCGCGGGCGGCACCCGCGAGCCCCTGGACCCGGTGCGCTACCTCGGCAACCGGTCCTCCGGCAAGCAGGGGTACGCGCTGGCGCGCACCGCCGTGGCCAGGGGCGCCCGCGTCACCCTGATCGAGGCCAACACCGGGCTGCCCGACCCGGCCGGGGCCGACGTCGTACGGATCGGTACGGCGGTCCAGCTGCGGGAGGCCGTCCTGAAGGCGGCCGCCGACGCGGACGTCGTGGTGATGGCGGCGGCCGTGGCCGACTTCCGGCCCGCCGAGTACGCCCCGGGGAAGATCAAGAAGAAGGACGGCGAGGAGGCGCCCGTCGTCCCCCTGGTCCGCAACCCCGACATCCTGGCCGAGGTCGCCGCCGAGCGGGCCCGGCCCGCGCAGGTCGTGGTGGGTTTCGCCGCCGAGACCGACGACGTCCTCGCCAACGGCCGGGCCAAGCTCCGCCGCAAGGGCTGCGACCTCCTCGTGGTCAACGAGGTGGGGGAGCGGAAGACCTTCGGTTCCGAGGAGAACGAGGCGGTCGTCCTCTCCACGGACGGAACGGAGACCTCCGTGCCGTACGGGCCCAAGGAAGTGCTTGCCGACACGGTCTGGGACCTGGTTTCGGGAAGGTTCCAGCAGATGTGACAATCAACCCCCCGGGTGAGCCAGAGTGGTCCATAACGGGACGTAACCACCGCCCGGAACGGTGGATTATCCTTCAGGTGTCCGTCGTGTCACGGGCTGTCGCGCTCCAAAGGGCGAGACGCATGCCCCGGCCGACGGACGTGACCGATAAACTGGTCGACGGTACGTACCGAGCGCAGCTCTCGGCCGTGCCACCCATGATCAGCCAGCAGCCGCTGCAACCCCAGGGAGCGATGTGTCCCGCCGTCTCTTCACCTCGGAATCTGTCACCGAGGGTCACCCCGACAAGATCGCTGACCAGATCAGCGACACGATCCTCGACGCGCTCCTGCGCGACGACCCCGCCTCGCGCGTCGCCGTCGAGACCTTGATCACCACCGGTCTGGTGCATGTCGCGGGCGAGGTCACGACCAAGGCCTACGCCGACATCCCCAACCTCGTGCGCAACAAGGTGCTGGAGATCGGCTACGACTCCTCCAAAAAGGGCTTCGACGGTGCCTCCTGTGGTGTCTCGGTCTCCATCGGCGCGCAGTCGCCGGACATCGCGCAGGGTGTGGACACCGCGTACGAGAAGCGGGTCGAGGGCGACGAGGACGAGCTCGACAAGCAGGGCGCGGGCGACCAGGGCCTGATGTTCGGGTACGCCTGCGACGAGACCCCCGAGCTCATGCCGCTCCCGATCCACATCGCGCACCGTCTCTCGCGGCGCCTGTCCGAGGTCCGGAAGAACGGGACGATCCCCTACCTCCGCCCCGACGGCAAGACCCAGGTCACCATCGAGTACGACGGTGACAAGGCGGTCCGCCTGGACACCGTGGTCGTCTCCTCGCAGCACGCCAGCGACATCGACCTGGACTCGCTGCTCGCGCCCGACATCCGCGAGTTCGTCGTCGAGCACGTGCTCACGCAGCTCGTCGAGGACGGCATCAAGCTGGACACCGAGGGCTACCGCCTCCTGGTGAACCCGACCGGCCGCTTCGAGATCGGCGGCCCGATGGGCGACGCCGGCCTCACCGGCCGCAAGATCATCATCGACACCTACGGCGGCATGGCCCGCCACGGTGGCGGCGCCTTCTCGGGCAAGGACCCGTCCAAGGTCGACCGCTCAGCGGCGTACGCGATGCGCTGGGTCGCCAAGAACGTGGTGGCCGCCGGGCTCGCCACCCGCTGCGAGGTGCAGGTCGCCTACGCGATCGGCAAGGCCGAGCCCGTCGGTCTCTTCGTCGAGACCTTCGGCACCGCCGCCGTCGACACGGAGAAGATCGAGAACGCGATCGGTGAGGTCTTCGACCTCCGTCCGGCCGCGATCATCCGGGACCTCGACCTGCTCCGCCCGATCTACGCCCAGACCGCCGCGTACGGGCACTTCGGCCGTGAGCTCCCCGACTTCACCTGGGAGCGCACCGACCGCGTGGACGCCCTCCGCGCGGCCGCCGGTCTCTAGCAGCACCGGACGGACATCGGCACGACAGCGGGGCCCGGACACCGAACGTGGTGGCCGGGCCCCGCTGCTCTGCAGGCCACCGCCGCTGTCAGTGCCGTCTGGTAGGAATGTGGCTGTGAGCAGCGAGAACGAGCAGTCCGCCGAACTCGGTGCAGGGGCGGCCGAGCCCGGCACCGGGGCGCCGGAGCAGCTTGCGCTGATCCGGGAGACCGTGCGCCAGGCCAAGGTGCCGCGCGCCAAGCCGCGCACGTGGCGCGGCGCCACCCTGGCCAAGGAGCTGCCCGTGGCCCGGGTGCTGGTCAACAAAGGGGTCCTCCACCTCGACCAGTTCTTCGACTACGCGGTCCCCGAGGAGCTGGACACCGACGCCCAGCCGGGCGTGCGTGTTCGGGTGCGGTTCGGCGCCGGGCGCCACAACGTCCAGAGCGGGCGGCGCGAGGGGGGCGGCCTGATCGACGGGTTCATCGTCGAGCGCCGTGCCGAGTCCGACTACCAGGGCACGCTGGCCGCCCTCGCCTATGTGGTCTCCCCGGAGCCGGTCCTCGGCCCCGAGCTGCTCGCCCTCTCCCGCGCCGTGGCCGACCGGTACGCGGGCAGCCTCGCCGACGTCCTCCAGCTCGCCGTCCCGCCCCGCAACGGCCGCGCCGAGTCCAAGCCCTCCCCGGAGCCGCTGCCTCCGCCCCCGCTCCCGGAGCCGGGCACCTGGGAGCGGTACGGACAGGGTCCCGCCTTCCTCCGCGCCCTGGCCGAGGGCGGCGCTCCCCGCGCGGTCTGGACGGCCCTGCCCGGACCGCACTGGCCCGCCGAGATCGCCCGGGCCGTCGCGGCGACGCTCTCCTCCGGGCGCGGCGCCCTCGTCGTCGTCCCGGACGGGCGGGCCGCCGGACGGATCGACGCCGCCCTGACCGAGGTGCTCGGTGCGGGCCGGCACGCCCTGCTCACCGCCGAATCCGGCCCCGAGAAGCGCTACCGCCAGTGGCTCGCGGTGCGCCGGGGCTCGGTGCGGGCGGTCGTCGGGACCCGCGCCGCCATGTTCGCCCCCGTCCGGGACCTCGGCCTGGTCGCGGTCTGGGACGACGGGGACTCCAGCCACAGCGACACCAACGCCCCCTTCCCGCACGTCCGCGAGGTCCTGGAGCTGCGGGCCGCCCAGAGCCGCTGCGCCTTCCTGCTCGGCTCCACGAGCTGCACGGTCGAGGCCGCCCAGCTCGTGGAGAGCGGCTGGGCGCTGCCCCTGATCGCGGACCGGGAGCAGCTGCGGCGGGCCGCGCCCCTCATCCGTACGGTCGGGGACGGCGAGCTGGCCCGGGACGGCGCCGCCCGCTCCGCCCGGCTGCCCAGCCTCGCCTGGCAGACCGTGCGCGAGGGACTGCGCAGCGGCCCGGTCCTGGTCCAGGTGCCCCGCAGGGGGTACGCCCCCCGCCTCGCCTGCGAGCGCTGCCGCGCCCCCGCCCGCTGCCGGCACTGCGCGGGCCCCCTGGAAGCGCCGGACCAGCAGGACCTGAACTGCGCCTGGTGCGGGCAGGCCGAGCGTGCCTGGCACTGCGCGGAGTGCGGCTCGGGCCGGCTGCGCGCCCAGATCGTCGGCGCCCGCCGCACAGCGGAGGAGCTGGGCCGGGCCTTCACCGCCGTGCCCGTCCGTACGTCGGGGCGCGACCACATCCTCGACGCGGTCCCGGCCGCGCCGGCGCTGGTCGTCTCCACGCCCGGCGCCGAGCCCGTCGCCGAGGGCGGATACGCGGCGGCGCTGCTCCTGGACGGCTGGGCCATGCTCGGCAGGCCCGACCTGCGGGCGGGGGAGGAGGCGTTGCGCCGGTGGACGGCGGCCGGCGCGTTGGTACGGGGTCAGGAGGACGGCGGCACGGTGGTGATCGTCGCCGAGCCGACGCTGCGCCCGGTGCAGGCGCTGGTCCGCTGGGACCCGGCCGGCTTCGCCCGGCGGGAGCTGGCGGACCGGGCCGAGCTGCGCTTCCCGCCGGTCTCCCGGATGGCGTCGGTGACCGGTCCGGCACAGTCCCTGGCATCCTTCCTCGACGCCGCCGACCTGCCGCCGGAGGTCGAGCTCCTGGGTCCGGTTCCGGTCCCGTCGGCTGAGCCGGGGCGCCCGCGCAGACCGTCGGACGCGCCGCCCGGCGAGAGCTGGGAGCGCATGCTGATCCGCGTGGTGCCCGGGCGCGGGGCGGCGCTCGCGGGCGCTCTGAAGACGGCGCAGGCGGCGCGTACGGCCAAGGGCGGGGGAGAGCAGGTGCGGATCAGGATCGATCCGCCGGACATCGGGTGAGTGGCCTTGACGGGCGGGGCGGCGGGCCGGGGAGACCGCCGCCCGGTCGAATTCTGCGCCCCGCGCGGAGCTGCCGCGCCGTGACCGGCACGATGGGGCAGAGGGGCGTGCGTACGGTCAGCCGTTGCGCGGGCCGGGGAAGGCCCCGGGGCGCAGCTCCTCACGGACCGGCTGCTTGCTCACCGACGGCTGCGGCGGCATCGAGCGGGCCGCGGGCACGGAGGGCACTGGGGCCCCCGAGGGCGACCCCGCCAGGCCGGGTCCCACGGAGACCGGGCGGGGCACCGCCGCGGTCTCGGTGTTCGCCTCGGCGGCCGGGGACTGGGCGGTGGCCCGGCGCGTTCCGTAACGGCGGTGCACCGCCTGCTTGGTGACGCCCAGGGCCGAGCCCACCGCGTCCCAGGAGAAGCCGAGCGAGCGGTCGAAGTCCACCGCCGCGGTGACCAGGGTCTCGACGCTGTCCCGCAGCTCCTGGGCGAGGCGGACGGTGGGGGCCGGGGCCCTGCCGTAGACGACGAAGCCCGCAGAGGGGCCGGAGCGGCGCGGGCGGTAGACGTTGCCCAGCTGGGCGGTGAGTGTGCGCAGCGCGTCCACCTGCCGCCGGACCCGCTCGATGTCCCGCACCAGGAGATGCAGGCTGGCCCGCGCTTGGGCGTCGTGGGTTGCGTGGTCGGCCATGAAGAAGCCTCTCGAACCGGCGTTGAAAGGGATCGGGCCGCATCGGGGCGGCCCGCTTCGGTCAATCTCCTTTGACCAACGCCCGAGCCGCGTATGTGGTCACGCTATCGGGGCGTATGTGCATATGCACGGGGCGTGCGCGGCGCACGCGCGCCCCCTGACCGCTGAGCAGGCGGAAGCGACTGAGCCCCCCGGCAGGCGGAAGCGCCCGAGCTCCCCGATCGCGAGGCAGGCGGAAGCGCCCGAGCTCCCTGATCGCGAGGCAGGCGAAGCGGCTGAGCCCCCCACGCGCTCCGGAGGCCACCCCCTAGACTGGTGTGCTGCTCGTCACCGCACGTCCTGGCCCCGCAGAGCCCGAGAGTCCCGCAGAGCCCGAGAGCCCGGGACCCGCAGGGCCCGAGAGTCCGAGAAGCCCGAGAGGCAGTCAGCCACCCATGAAGCTCGTCTTCGCCGGCACCCCCGAGGTCGCCGTCCCCGCCCTGGACGCCCTGATCGCCTCCGACCGCCACGAGGTGGCCGCCGTCGTGACCCGTCCCGACGCCCCCGCCGGGCGCGGCCGCCACCTGGTGGCCAGCCCGGTGGCCGAGCGGGCGGCGGAGGCCGGGATCGAGGTCCTCAAGCCGGCGAAGCCCCGGGACGAGGAGTTCCTGGCCCGGCTGCGGGAGATCGCTCCCGACTGCTGTCCGGTCGTCGCCTACGGGGCCCTGCTGCCCAAGGTGGCCCTCGACGTGCCCGCCCGCGGCTGGGTCAATCTGCACTTCTCGTTGCTGCCCGCCTGGCGTGGTGCGGCGCCCGTGCAGCACTCGGTGATGGCCGGGGACGAGGTGACCGGCGCCTCGACCTTCCTGATCGAGGAGGGACTGGACTCCGGCCCGGTCTACGGGGTCCTCACCGAGGAGATCCGCCCCACCGACACCAGCGGCGACCTGCTCACCCGGCTCGCCTTCGCCGGTGCAGGGCTGCTCGCGGCCACCATGGACGGCATCGAGGACGGCACCCTGCACGCCGTGCCCCAGCCCCACGACGGCGTCACCCTGGCCCCGAAGATCACCGTGGAGGACGCCCGGATCGCCTGGTCGGCCCCGGCCCTGCGCGTCGACCGCGTGGTGCGCGGCTGCACCCCCGCGCCCGGCGCCTGGACCCTGTTCCGGGGTGAGCGGCTCAAGCTCATCCAGGCGACGCCCGTCCTGGACCGCACGGACCTGGCGCCCGGCGAGCTGTCGGCCGCGAAGAACAACGTGTACGTGGGCACCGGCTCGCACGCCGTCGAGCTGCTCTGGGTCCAGCCGCAGGGCAAGAAGCCGATGAAGGCCGCCGACTGGGCGCGCGGGGTCCGGATCGTCCACGGCGAGCTGCTGGGCTCGTAGAACCTCTCGTACGAGGGGCCGGGAGCGGCGACGTACGCTGGGAGGGTTCGCCCTCTCACCATCTGCGGAGCACCTTTCACGTGAACGACCAGCCGCGTCGCCGTCCCGCCAAGCCCCACCGCCGCCCCCAGAAGGACCCCGTCCGGTTCCTCGCCTTCGAGGCGCTGCGGGCCGTCGACGAGCGGGACGCGTACGCCAACCTCGTCCTGCCCCCGCTGCTGAAGAAGGCCCGCGCCAAGGGCGGCTTCGAGGGGCGGGACGCGGCGCTGGCGACCGAGCTGGTCTACGGGACGCTGCGCCGCCAGGGCACGTACGACGCGATCGTCGCGGCCTGCATCGACCGGCCGCTCCGCGAGGTGGACCCGCCGGTCCTCGACGTCCTCAACATGGGCGTCCACCAGCTGCTCGGCACCCGCATCCCCACCCACGCGGCCGTCTCCGCCAGCGTGGAGCTGGCCCGGGTGGTGCTGGGCGAGGGGCGGGCGAAGTTCGTCAACGCGGTGCTGCGCAAGGTCACCGCGCACGACCTGGACGGCTGGGTGGAGAAGGTCGCGCCCTCGTACGAGGAGGACGCCGAGGACCACCTCTCCATCGTCCACTCGCACCCTCGCTGGATCGTCTCGGCGCTCTGGGACGCGCTCGGCGGCGGCCGTGCCGGGATCGAGGACCTGCTCGAAGCCGACAACGAGCGGCCCGAGGTGACCCTGGTGGCCCGCCCCGGCCGCTCCACCACCGACGAGCTGGCCAGGGCGCTCGGCGACGAGAACTCGCTGCCGGGCCGCTGGTCCCCCTACGCTGTCCGGATGGCCGAGGGCGGCGAGCCCGGTGCGCTCGCGGCGGTCCAGGAGGGCCGGGCCGGCGTCCAGGACGAGGGCAGCCAGCTGGTGGCCGCCGCGCTCGCCGCCGCCCCTGTGGAGGGCCGGGACACCCGCTGGCTGGACGGCTGCGCCGGCCCCGGCGGGAAGGCCGCTCTGCTGGCCGCCCTCGCCGCAGACCGGGGCGCGACCCTGCTGGCCGCCGAGAAGCAGCCGCACCGGTCACGGCTGGTCGAGCGGGCACTCGCCGGCAACCCGGGTCCGTACCAGGTCGTCACCGCCGACGGCACCCGCCCGCCGTGGCTTCCCGGCACCTTCGACCGCATCCTCATGGACGTGCCGTGCTCCGGCCTGGGCGCACTGCGCCGCCGCCCGGAGGCCCGGTGGCGTCGTCGCGCCAAGGACCTGGAGAGCTTCGCCCCGCTCCAACGCGGGCTGCTGCGCGAGGCGTTGAAGGCCGTACGGGTCGGGGGCATCGTCGGCTACGCGACCTGCTCGCCGCATCTCGCGGAGACCCGGGTGGTCGTCGAGGACGTCCTGAAGGGGCGCGGCGGGGAGCCGGTGGAGGCCGAGTGGGTCGACGCCCGTCCGCTGATGCCCGGGGTGCCCGCTCTGGGCGACGGACCGGACGTCCAGCTGTGGCCGCATCTTCACGGGACGGACGCCATGTATCTCGCTCTGCTGCGCAGGACCGGCTGAATATCGCCCCGTCAGAGGGCCTGCCCGAACGGCAAAGGAACAGTAAAGCGCAGGCAAAATGCGCAGAATGTGCGAACTGTGATGGCCAGGTGAGCCTCCGGCGTCCGCCGAGGCGAGGAACCGGCGCGGAACGTGGCAGGCTTGGGGCATGGCGCAGATCAACCCCAGCATCCTGTCCGCCGATTTCGCGCGTCTCGCCGAGGAGGCGAACGCGGTCGAAGGCGCGGACTGGCTCCATGTCGACGTGATGGACAACCACTTCGTGCCCAATCTGACCCTCGGCGTGCCGATCGTCGAGGCGCTCGGCAAGGCCACGGACACCCCGCTGGACTGCCACCTCATGATCGAGGACCCGGACCGCTGGGCTCCGGGTTACGTGGAGGCGGGCGCCGGCTCGGTCACCTTCCACGTGGAGGCCGCGGCGGCCCCGGTGCGCCTCGCGCGGGAGATCCGGGCGAAGGGGGCGCGGGCGTCGATGGCGCTCAAGCCCGCGACGCCCATCGAGCCGTACGAGGACCTGCTCCCCGAGCTCGACATGCTGCTGATCATGACGGTCGAGCCGGGCTTCGGCGGCCAGGCCTTCCTGGACATCATGCTGCCGAAGATCCGCCGCACCCGTGAGCTGATCGGCAAGCACGGTCTCGAGCTCTGGCTCCAGGTCGACGGCGGGGTCTCCGCCACCACGATCGAGCGGTGCGCCGAGGCGGGCGCCGATGTCTTCGTCGCGGGATCGGCGGTCTACGGGGCCGAGGACCCGGCGGCGGCGGTGCGGGGTCTGCGGGCGCAGGCGGAGGCGGTCACAGCCGCCGCGCCCTGGGCATGCGGCCACTGAACAAAGGGCAGATGAACGCGGCCCGACGGGGCCGATCAAGGATCGCCGGATCTGACAGGATGAAGGCGTATCGGGCGTGTGAACAGCAGTGAGGAGATCGCGGTGTCTGGCATCTCGGCGGGTCGGTCAGCCATGCGGATGGGACCCGCGGAGCTGGTGCAGGCGGCGGCCATGGCCCGCCGGTTCTACCTGGAGGGCAAGTCCAAGATCCAGATCGCCGAGGAGTTCGGCGTCAGCCGCTTCAAGGTGGCCCGGGTCCTGGAGACGGCCCTGGAGCGTGATCTCGTACGGATCGAGATCCGGGTGCCGGCCGAGCTGGACGCCGAACGCTCCGACGCGCTCCGGGCCCGCTACGGGCTGCGCCACGCCGTCGTCGTCGAGTCCCCGGCCGAGGAGCAGGAGGACGCCCCCGACCCGGAGAACCTGGGCGAGGTCGCGGCCGACCTCCTCGGCGAGCTGGTGGCCGAGGGCGATGTGCTCGGCCTGGCCTGGGGCCGCTCCACCATCCACATGGCGGCCGCGCTGGACCGACTGCCGCCGTGCACGGTCGTCCAGCTGACCGGTGTCTACGACGCGGGCACCGCCGAGCGCGGCTCCGTCGAGGCGGTCCGCCGGGCCGCCCAGGTCTCCGGTGGTGAGGCCCACCCGATCTACGCCCCGATGCTGCTGCCCGACCCGGCGACGGCCGCCGCGCTGCGCGAGCAGACGGGCATCGCCCGTGCCTTCGAGTACTTCGACAAGGTGACGGTCGCCGCGGTCTCCATCGGCTCCTGGGAGCCGGGCATCTCCACGGTCCACGACATGCTCTCCGACGAGGAGCGCGCCCACTACGCCTCCCTCGGCGTCGCCGCCGAGATGTCCGCGCACCTCTTCGACTCCGACGGCCGCCGGGTCGGCCGTGACCTGGGCGAGCGCTGCATCACCGTGGAGGCGGACCGGTTGCGCCGGATCCCGGAGGTGGTGGCGATCGCGGGCGGCCTGCGCAAGGCGGCGGCGATCGGCGCCGTACTGCGCTCGGGTCTGGTCACCAGCCTGGTGACGGACACCGCCGCGGCCGACTACCTGCTCACGGAGTCGCCGGCCGGAGTCCGTCCGGCGCTGGAGAGGGCCGACCCGGACGGGGAGTGACCCCGAGCGGAAGCTGACGAAGGAGGCCGGGCACCCTCAGGGGTGCCGGCCTCCTGCCGTCAAGGCCTCAGCCCCGACGGGGGGCCTCCGCCGCGCACGGCGCCGCCCCCGTGCGGCCGGGGGGTATGCCCAGCACGGTCTCCTCCAGATACTCCTGGGGCTCCTCGTACTGGCCCACGTCGGCAGGGTTGTAGCGCGGTGTCTGGCGCGACCAGTCCAGATTCCCGCGCATCCAGCTGCGCATCCCTTCGAGGTAGGGCACCAGCAGACCGGTCAGCTCCGGGTACATCTCCAGCAGCTCGTCCTCGGCGGTCAGGAACCGCTCCGTCTCCTGCGCCAGCCGCTCCGCGACATGGTCCAGCGCCTGCTGCTCGCCGAGGCCCCGGTGGTGGCGGACCAGATGGACGAGGTTGTGGATCTCGCCGAGCACCTGTTCCTTCTCGAAGGAGTAGACGTCGTTGGCCCAGCACACGTGGTTGCAGGAGGCTTCCAGGGCGGTGATGAACCGGGGGTCGTTGTGGAGCGACTCCGGAGCCTCGATGCCGGTGACGATCTCTATGAGGTCCATGCAGACGTGGATGGCCCCGGTGTGCCGCCGCTTGGCGATGTACGTCTCCTCGGACGGCACCACGTCGTTCGCGCGGTTGCCCGCCTCCCAGGTGGTGGCCGTCGTGAGGTAAGTGATCAGATGCCAGGCGAAACGGGTCCGCCAGTGGGGCGCCGCGTTCGGCGTCGTACGTTCCCACAGGTCCATCAGCGCGATGACGGCGGCGGGCAGCTCCTCGCCCGGCAGGGGGTTCGGTGCGGTGCCGTCCACGACGGCGCGCATCCGCTCCACCACGGCGCGCACCAGCTCGGGGGAGCGGCCCAGGTGGCCGTCGTCCAGCTGGTCGTCGACGAGGAAGAGCCAGACGAACCAGTCAGCCACCAGATCGAGGTGTTCCGGGTCGGCCGTCGGGTAGACCATGCCGACGAACGCCCCGAAATCGGCTTGTTCGAAGCGGTTCATCGCGGACTCGCGGTGCACCAGACCCGTCTGTCTGATCCAGGTGGCCAGGTGACCGCGTGTGTGCCCGACGTGCGGGTTGGTCCGCTGGGGGAACGGGCAGTAGATGTCCGGCAGTTCGCTGTCCACAGGCGGATCTGGATCCTCTCCGGTCAAACGGTGTGCCAGGGCTGCCGATGTGCCGGAGCGGCACCTCGGACACCCCCGAGACCTGCGGCTTTGAAGCTACCTGACCCCTTGTCACCGGGTCCAGGGATGGTGATCACGAATGAATCGAATCCCGTTCGGGTAGAGTCCGTGGGTAAGGCAGGCTCCACTTGCCCGGGACCCCCGGACCGCCTCCTCGGAGGCCTCCAAGAACCTTTTGGAGGAACAGACGAACGCGGGGGTCTTTTGCTGTGTCTTCGTGGAAACGACCTGCACCGTTTCGTATGAAAAAATGAGTGTTATGCGCTTTCTTGAGCCGGGCACCGGTCGCTACACAGACTCCTCCGTGGTTCCGTACGACCTCACGTACGACGACGTCTTCATGGTTCCGGGCCGCTCCGCCGTCGGATCCCGCCAGGCGGTGGACCTCTCCTCGCCCGACGGCACGGGTACGACGATCCCGCTCGTGGTCGCCAACATGACCGCCATCGCGGGCCGCCGGATGGCCGAGACCATCGCCCGCCGCGGCGGACTCGTCGTCATCCCCCAGGACATCCCGATCGAGGTCGTCACCGACGTCGTCACCTGGGTCAAGACGCGCCACCTCGTCCTGGACACCCCGATCGAGCTGGCCCCCGGCCAGACCGTCGCCGACGCCCTGTCCCTGCTGCCCAAGCGGGCGCACGGCGCGGGCGTCGTCGTGGACGAGGACCGGCGCCCGGTCGGCGTCGTCACCGACCACGACCTGACCGGCGTCGACCGCTTCACCCAGCTCTCCGAGGTCATGTCCAGGGACCTGGTGGTCCTGGACGCGGACATCGACCCGCGTGACGCCTTCAACAAGCTCGACGGCGCCAACCGCAAGCTCGCCCCCGCCGTGGACAAGGACGGCCGGCTCGTCGGCATCCTCACCCGGAAGGCCGCCCTGCGCGCCACCCTCTACACCCCCGCCACCGACGCTCAGGGCCGACTGCGCATCGCGGCCGCCGTCGGCATCAACGGCGATGTGGCGGGCAAGGCCAAGCAGCTCCTGGACGCGGGCGTCGACACGCTCGTCGTGGACACCGCCCACGGTCACCAGGAGTCCATGATCAGCGCGGTCCGCGCCGTACGGGCGCTGGACCCGCAGGTCCCGATCGTCGCGGGCAACATCGTCGCCGCCGAGGGCGTACGCGACCTGATCGAGGCCGGAGCCGACATCATCAAGGTCGGCGTCGGCCCCGGTGCCATGTGCACCACCCGGATGATGACCGGCGTCGGCCGGCCGCAGTTCTCCGCCGTCCTCGAGTGCGCCGCCGAGGCGAAGAAGCACGGCAAGCACGTCTGGGCGGACGGCGGCGTCCGCCACCCGCGCGATGTGGCCATGGCGCTCGCCGCCGGCGCGTCCAACGTGATGATCGGCTCCTGGTTCGCGGGGACGTACGAGTCGCCCGGCGACCTCCAGCAGTCCGCCGACGGCCGGTACTACAAGGAGTCCTTCGGGATGGCCTCGGCGCGCGCCGTGAAGAACCGCACGTCGGACGAGTCCGCGTACGACCGGGCCCGCAAGGGGCTCTTCGAGGAGGGCATCTCCACCTCGCGGATGTTCCTCGACCCGACCCGCCCGGGCGTCGAGGACCTGATCGACTCGATCATCGCGGGCGTCCGCTCCTCCTGCACCTACGCGGGCGCGGCCTCCCTGGAGGAGTTCGCCGAGAAGGCGGTCGTCGGCGTCCAGAGCGCCGCCGGCTACGCCGAGGGCAAGCCTCTGCACGCCAGCTGGAGTTGATCCCGCAGTTCAGCAACGCGTCCGCCCCTTCCGGTGATTCCTGCCGGGAGGGGCGGTGTCGTACCCGGAGCCTTGTATCACGTTTTGTGTCAGGCCTTGTATCAGGCCTTGCGCGACGCCTTGTACGCGGCCTTTCGAGGTGGCCGGGATCCCGCTTCAACTCTGTTGAAACATAAGTAATATGAAGCGCAATCAGCTGCCTCCCTCTCTGCGGTAAGGGATCTCATGTCCTTCTTCACTGACCTGGCCCATCAGTACATCGACGGCGAGTGGAGGCCGGGGAAGGGGTCCTGGGACATCATCGACTTCAACCCCTTCGACGGCGAGAAGCTCGCCTCGATCCCCGTCGCCACCGCCGAAGAGGTCGACCAGGCCTACCGCGCCGCCGAGCGCGCCCAGCAGGCGTGGGCCGACACCAACCCGTACGCCCGGCGGACGGTCCTGGAGAAGGCGCTGCGGATCGTCGAGGAGCGCGAGCCGGAGATCGCCGAGGCCATCGTCGCCGAGCTCGGCGGCACCCGCCTGAAGGCCGCCTTCGAGCTGCACCTGGCCAAGGAGTTCCTGCGCGAGGCGATCCAGCTCGCCCTGCGTCCGGCCGGCCAGATCCTCCCCTCGCCGACCGATGGCAAGGAGAACCGCGTCTACCGGGTGCCCGTCGGGGTCGTCGGCGTCATCAGCCCCTTCAACTTCCCCTTCCTGCTCTCCCTCAAGTCCGTCGCCCCCGCCCTCGCCCTCGGCAACGCGGTCGTCCTCAAGCCGCACCAGAACACCCCGATCTGCGGCGGCACCCTGCTGGCCAAGGTCTTCGAGGACGCCGGGCTGCCCGCCGGGCTGCTCAACGTCGTCGTCACCGACATCGCCGAGATCGGCGACACCCTGCTGGAGCACCCCGTACCGCAGGTCATCTCCTTCACCGGCTCGGACAAGGTCGGCCGGCACGTCGCGACCGTCTGCGCCGCCCATCTCAAGCGCGCCGTGCTCGAACTCGGCGGCAACAGCGCCCTGATCGTGCTGGACGACGCCGACGTGGACTACGCGGTCGACGCCGCGGTCTTCAGCCGCTACGTCCACCAGGGCCAGGTCTGCATGGCCGCCAACCGGATCCTGGTCGACCGGTCGATCGAGGCGGAGTTCACCGAGAAGTTCGTCGCCAAGGTCGCTTCCCTCACCGTCGGGGACCCGGCCGATCCGGCCACCCAGATCGGCCCGCTGATCAACTCCTCGCAGGCCGAGTCCATCTCCCGGCTCGTCGACGAGACGGTCGAGTCCGGCGCCACCGCCCTGCTCCACGGCCGCGCCGACGGCAATCTGGTCAGCCCCTCCGTACTCACCGGCCTCCCCGCCGACTCGCCCGTCCTCCAGCAGGAGATCTTCGGCCCGGTCGCCCTGCTCGTCCCCTTCGACGGCGAGGACGAGGCCGTCCGGATCGCCAACGACACCCCGTACGGGCTCAGCGGCGCCGTCCACACCGCCAACATCGAGCGGGGGGTGCGGGTCGGGCAGCGCATCCACACCGGCATGATCCACATCAACGACGGCACCGTCCACGACGAGCCGATCGTCCCCTTCGGCGGCGAGAAGAGCTCGGGCCTCGGCCGGCTGAACGGCGAGTCGATGGTGGAGGCCTTCACCACGCAGAAGTGGATCTCCGTCCAGCACGGCCGCTCGCAGTTCCCGTTCTGACCCACAGCCATCTGCAGCCCCTGCGTCGAGCACACCCCTGACGGCGGCTCATGGTCTACTGCGGGAGACGGCACCTGCCGCCTCCCGCAGTAGACCCACCGCAGAGAAGTGAACCGCCCGACGTGCGCCTGAACGACCTCGACGAACGCATCGTCCACGCCCTCGCCGAAGACGCCCGGCGCTCCTACGCCGACATCGGCGCGATCGTCGGGCTCTCCGCCCCCGCCGTGAAACGCCGCGTCGACCGGCTCCGCGCCGAGGGCGCGATCACCGGCTTCACCGTGCGCGTCGACCCCGCCGCGCTCGGCTGGGAGACCGAGGGGTTCATCGAGATCTACTGCAGCCGCAACACCTCCCCGGAAGCGATCAAGCAGGGCCTCGCCCGCTACCCGGAGATCGCCGCGGCCTCCACCGTCACCGGCGACGCGGACGCGGTGGTCCAGGTCTTCGCCGCCGACATGCGCCATTTCGAGCAGGTGCTGGAGCGGATCGCGGGGGAGCCGTACGTGGAGCGAACGAAGTCGGTGCTGGTGCTCTCCCCACTGCTGCGCCGGTACTCGGCGGAGGCTCCGCCCGTCTGACGACCGCCGACAGCCGCCAAGCTTTCGGCCCGCGGAGCAGTGGCGCACATCACCCTGTTGACCTGCGGTGATGCCCGACGCAACAATTCGCCGCCAGGCACCCTTCCCGCGCAACGAATCGACGGTCGGTGCGCAACACTCGTGCCTTGTCCGGGCCGATCCGGGCCACGTACCTTCGATACGTCTCCCCACCCCGCCCGCACCGTCCGAGGTCAGCCATGCCGTCGTTGCGTACCGCCCTGCTCCAGAGTTCCGGACGGCCCGGTGCCGTCGCCGAGAACCTGAAGGTGCTGGACGAGGCCGCCGTGCGTGCCGCCGGGGCGGGCGCCCGGCTGCTGGTCGCCCCCGAGCTGTTCCTGACCGGGTACGCCATCGGCGACGCCGTCCCCGAGCTGGCCGAGCCCGTCGACGGCCCCGGCGCCCAGGCCGTCGCCGAGATCGCCGTACGCCACGGCCTCGCCGTCCTGTACGGCTACCCGGAGCGCGACGGCGAGCGGATCTTCAACGCGTCCCAGCTCATCGGCCCCGACGGCGCGTCGCTGGCGAACTACCGCAAGACCCACCTCTTCGGCTGTTTCGAGCAGGAGTGGTTCACCCCCGGCGGGCGAGCCGTCGTCCAGGCCGACCTGGACGGCATCCGCATCGGCCTGCTGATCTGCTACGACGTCGAGTTCCCGGAGAACGTCCGGGCGCACGCGCTGGCCGGCACCGACCTGCTGCTGGTGCCCACCGCGCAGATGCACCCGTTCCAGTTCGTCGCCGAGTCCGTCATCCCCGTACGGGCCTTCGAAAGCCAGATGTACGTCGCGTACGTCAACCGCACCGGCCCGGAAGGCGAGTTCGAGTTCGTCGGGCTGAGCTGCCTGGCCGGCCCCGACGGCACCGTGCGCACCCGCGCCGGCCGCGGCGAGGAGCTCGTCGTCGGCGAGGTGGACCCGGAGTTCCTGGCCGCCTCACGCACCGCCAACCCCTACCTGCGCGACCGCCGCCCCGGTCTGTACGGCTCCCTCGGCTGAGCCCGCCCTCCACCGCTTCCCTCCCTTCAGTCTTCGCGCAAGGAGTCCGTACCCCATGACGTCCACGGTGCCCAACGCAGTCCAGCACACCGACGCCGCCGCCCCGCCGATCACCATGTTCGGGCCGGACTTCCCGTACGCGTACGACGACTTCCTCGCCCACCCGGCCGGCCTCGGCCAGATACCGGCGACCGAGCACGGCCAGGAGGTCGCCGTCATCGGCGGCGGGCTCTCCGGCCTCATCGCGGCGTACGAGCTCATGAAGATGGGGCTCAAGCCGGTCGTCTACGAGGCGGACCAGATCGGCGGCCGGCTGCGGACCGTCGGCTTCGACGGCTGCGACCCCTCGCTCACCGCGGAGATGGGCGCGATGCGCTTCCCGCCGTCCTCCACGGCGCTCCAGCACTACATCGACCTGGTCGGTCTGGAGACCCGGGCCTTCCCCAACCCGCTCTCCCCGGCCACGCCCTCGACCGTCGTCGACCTCAAGGGCGAGTCGCACTACGCCGAGACCATCGACGACCTGCCCCAGGTCTACCGCGACGTGGCGAACGCCTGGAACGCCTGCCTGGAGGAGGGCGCCGACTTCTCCGACATGAACCGGGCGCTGCGCGAGCGCGACGTACCGCGGATCCGGGAGATCTGGGCCAAGCTCGTCGAACAGCTCGACAACCAGACCTTCTACGGCTTCCTCTGCGACTCCGACGCCTTCAAGTCCTTCCGGCACCGTGAGATCTTCGGCCAGGTCGGCTTCGGCACCGGCGGCTGGGACACCGACTTCCCCAACTCCATCCTGGAGATCCTCCGGGTCGTCTACACCGAGGCCGACGACCACCACCGCGGCATCGTGGGCGGCAGCCAGCAGCTCCCGCTGCGCCTGTGGGACCGCGAGCCGCAGAAGATCGTCCACTGGCCGCTGGGCACCTCGCTGGCCTCCCTGCACGGCGGCGAGCCGCGAGGCGCCGTGACCCGGCTGACCCGTACCGCGGGCAACCGCATCACGGTCACCGACGCCACCGGCGACATCCGCACCTTCCGGGCCGCCGTCTTCACCGGCCAGTCCTGGCTGCTGCTCTCCAAGATCGACTGCGATGACGCGCTCTTCCCGATCGACCACTGGACGGCGATGGAGCGCACCCACTACATGGAGTCGTCCAAGCTGTTCGTGCCGGTGGACCGGCCGTTCTGGCTGGACAAGGACGGGACCACCGGCCGCGACACCATGTCGATGACCCTGACCGACCGGATGACCCGGGGGACGTACCTCCTGGACGACGGCCCGGACAAGCCCGCCGTCATCTGCCTCTCCTACACGTGGTGCGACGACAGCCTGAAGTGGCTGCCGCTCTCCTCGCAGGAGCGCATGGAGGTCATGCTCAAGTCGCTCGGGGAGATCTATCCGAACGTCGACATCCGCAGCCACATCATCGGCAACCCGGTCACCGTCTCCTGGGAGAACGAGCCCTGGTTCATGGGCGCGTTCAAGGCGAACCTGCCCGGCCACTACCGCTACCAGCGGCGGCTGTTCACCCACTTCATGCAGGACCGGCTGCCCGCCGACAAGCGCGGCCTCTTCCTCGCGGGCGACGACATCTCCTGGACGGCCGGCTGGGCCGAGGGCGCCGTGCAGACAGCGCTCAACGCCGTGTGGGGCGTCATGCACCAGTTCGGCGGGGCGAGTGACCCGACCAACCCCGGCCCCGGCGACGTCTTCGACGAGATCGCTCCGGTGGAGCTCCCGGAGGACTGAGCCGGGATTTCCACGCGGGCGTCAGCGGCACGGGGTGAGCAGGAAGCGCACCACCAGCCCGGCGCCCGCGTCGGTCTGCCGCCGGAACTCCTCGGCCTGCGAGGAGAATCCGCGCAGCCGCCGGAGCACCCCGGCCGCCGACCAGGCGGCCTCGCGGGCCCGCTCCAGGCTCCACGAACTCACCAGGTGGGTCAGCGGATCCGCGATCCGCAGGAGATCGGGGCCCGGCATCAGGTCGTCGTGGATCCGCTCCTCCAGCGACGCGAGGAGATCACCCACCCGATCGAACTCCCCCTCCAGCGCGGCCGGTTCGCAGTCCCGCGTACAGCAGACGTCCGCCACGGCCAGGGCCAGGTCGTGCGCGACGTGCGCATGGAGCCCGGCCAGGGCGAACTGCACCGGGCGTACGCCGGGGTGGCGCCGGTACGGGAACAGCGGACGCCAGCACTCCGGCGGACGCCCGCCCGCCTCCGCCGCGTCGAGAGCCGCCAGATAGCGCTCGGCGAGCCGTACCTCCAGCGTGCCGGCGGCCGCCCGGGGCACGCCGCCACCGTGACCGGAGCTCCCGCGCACCGTCGTCAGGTAGGCCTCATGGAAGACCCCGACGCCGTCCCCCGGCGGCCACCGGCGGTGGAACGCGCGCATCCGCTCCCGTACGGTGCCCACCCCCGCGACGCGGGTGCCGGGGCCGGCCGGTTCCGTGAACTGTTCGATCTGCGTCATGGGCGGAGCGTCCCAGCCATGGGCTCGGCACGGCCCCGACCGGCCTCAGGTTCATCGGAACGGACGAACGACGGTGCCGGAAATGGGATACGAGGAGTGCCGCGCGCATACGCGCGCAACGCCGCATCACCCACCGGGCACGCCGTCGGGGCGCCCGGTGGGTGGTGCGATCCCGACGGCCGGGCGCCGGGGCAGCCTCCGACGACGCAGACCGGCGAGCGTCTCATCGACGCGTATCTCCGGGTGAAGCCGCCGGGGGAGTCCGACGGCTGGCCGGCCGCGCCGGGCGCCTTCTCCCAGGAGTGCGCCCACGGGCCGGCCACCGGCTGAGCCGGGTCGGGCTCAAGCCTTCCCGGGCCCCGGCTTTCCGTCGCCGGACTCCTCGTCGTACGCCGACGTGCCGGAGTCCAGCAGCGGTTCCTGGGTCTTCAGGTGCGCCGGGGCGAAGGCACGCAGCACGTGGTAGCCGGTGATCACGACGAGGGTGCCGAGCGCGATACCGCCCAGCTCGAAGTTGTCGCTGATCTTCAGGCTGACCCCGCCGACGCCGATGATGATGCCCGCCGCGGCCGGGACGAGGTTGAGCGGATTGCGCAGGTCCACCCGGCCGTTGAGCCAGATCTGCGCACCTAGCAGGCCGATCATCCCGTACAGGATCACGGTGATTCCGCCGAGCACCCCGCCCGGGATCGCCGCGACGACCGCGCCGAACTTGGGGCAGAGGCCGAAGAGCAGCGCGAAGCAGGCCGCCGCCCAGTAGGCCGCCGTGGAGTAGACCCGGGTCGCCGCCATCACGCCGATGTTCTCGGAGTACGTGGTGTTGGGCGGGCCGCCCACGGCGGTGGAGAGCATCGACGCCGCGCCGTCCGCCGCGATGGCGGTGCCGAGCTTGTCGTCCAGCGAGTCGCCGGTCATCTCGCCCACGGCCTTCACGTGTCCCGCGTTCTCCGCGACCAGCGCGATCACCACGGGCAGGGCCACCAGGATCGCGGACCACTCGAAGGCCGGGGCGTGGAAGGACGGCAGGCCGATCCAGTCCGCCGAGCCCACGCCCGACAGGTCCAGGCGCCAGTGGTCGACGGCCTCCGCCCCGCCCGCAGGAGAGTGGATCTTGCCGAGGACCAGGTCCAGCACCCAGGAAAGCAGATAGCCGAAGACCAGCCCGAGGAAGATCGCGATCCGGGAGAGGAAGCCGCGCAGGCACACCACGGCCAGGCCGGTGAACAGCATCACCAGCAGCGCGGTCCACTGGTCCTGCGGCCAGTACGTGGACGCGGTCACCGGCGCGAGGTTGAAGCCGATCAGCATCACCACCGCGCCGGTCACCACGGGGGGCATCGCCGCATGGATGATCCGCGCGCCGAACCGCTGCACCGCGAGGCCCACCAGGAACAGGACCGCGGCGACCACCAGCACCGCACCCGTGATGGTCGCGCTGTCACCGCCGCTCGCCCGGATGGTGGCCGCGACCCCGACGAAGGAGAGCGAACACCCCAGATAGCTGGGGACCCGGCCCTTGGTGGCCAGCAGGAAGATCGCGGTCGCGACGCCAGACATCATGATCGCGAGGTTCGGGTCGAGACCCATCAGCACCGGGGCGACGAACGACGCCCCGAACATCGCCACCACATGCTGGGCGCCGAGTCCGAACGTACGCGGCCAGGAGAGCCGCTCGTCGGGGCGGACCACCGCCCCGGGCGCGGGGGTCTTCCCGTCGCCGTGCAAGGTCCAGCGCACGCCGAGGCTCATGGTTGCTCCCTGAAGGTCTGCTCGGTGTGCCGGCCGGTCTGCGACCCGGTGTTCGGTGTTCACCTGCGGAAAAGATCAGCGCCATGGTAGTGGTGCGGCGGGGAGCCTCACCGTCGGGGCGGGCTCAGCTCCCGGCCGGGCTCTTCGCCGCCCCGCCGCCCAGTGTCGCGCCGGAGCCGGTGACCTTCCGGTCGCCCGCCCGCAGGACCCCGGCCCCCACCACCAGGCCGAACGCCAGCGCGGTCACCAAGCCGAAGGACACCACCAGCGAGGTCCCCTCCGCCAGCGCACCGATCGCGGAGGGGGCGATCAGGCTGGAGGTGTACGTGATGGTGGCGACGCCCGCGATGGCCTGGCTCGGGTTCGGCCCGCTGCGCCCGGCCGCCGCGAAGGCCAGCGGCACCACGACCGCCACGCCCAGGCCCAGCAGCCCGAAGCCGCCCATCGCCGCCGCGGGGGAGGGCGAGAGCACCACGAGCAGCCCGCCCAGGGTGGCCAGCGCCCCTCCCACCCGTACGGTCCGCACCGCGCCGAACCGGTCCACGATCCGGTCCCCGGCGAGCCGCGCCACCGCCATCGTCAGGGCGAAGGCCGTGGTGGAGGCGGCGGCGACACCGTCCGAGCTGCCCAGAACGTCCCGCAGGTACACCGCCGACCAGTCCAGGCTGGCGCCCTCCGCGAACACCGCGCAGAACCCCACGGCCCCGATGATCAGCGCCGACTTCGGCGGCAGGGTGAAGCGCGGCGGCGGCTCCTCGTCCGGCTCGCTGCGCAGATCCAGCACGCCCCGGCAGGCGAGCAGCCCCAGCGCCGTCAGCACCAGCGCGGCGAGCGTGTGGTGGAGACGGGCATCGGCGCCGACATGGGCGGCGACCGTGCCCGCCGCCGAACCGATCAGCGCGCCCACGCTCCACATCCCGTGCAGCCCCGACATGATCGACTTGTCGAGACGGTTCTCCACCTCCACGCCCAGGGCGTTCATCGCCACGTCGGACATCCCGGCCGTGGCCCCGTAGACGAACAGGACGGCGCACAGCGTCAGCAGGTTCGGCGCCAGGGCGGGCAGCACCAGGGCCAGCGTCCACAGGGCGAGCAGCCCCCGCAGGGCGGTCCGGGCGCCGTAGCGGTGGCTGATCCGGCCCGCCAGCGGCATCGCGATCGAGGCGCCGATCGCCGGGAAGGCCAGGGCGAGACCGAGCTGGCCGGCGCTCACCCCGGCGTGGTCCTGTATCCAGGGCACCCGGGTCGCGAAGCTGCCGGTCACCGCCCCGTGCACCGCGAAGACGGTGGCGACGGCGACCCGGGCCCGCTTCACCTGCTCCATGCTGTAGACCGTGGCGGCGGTCGGTTCCTTCGTCATGCGGCTGTGCCCTCCCTTGAGGAATCCGGTGCGCGGGGCCTCTCCGGCGCTTCCGCTCCTCACTGCGTCGCGTAAACTATCAGGAACCTTGCCTGATAGATAGTTCTTTCGGGCCGCTCCCAGGCACCGACCCGGGACAGAGGCTCCGCAGTGGTCTGGAAGGATCCCGGTATGCCCGCATCACCGAGCACGGCTCGGGCCATCAACGACCGACTCGCCCTGCAACTGCTCCAGCAGGACGGCCCGTTGACGGCCGCACAGCTCAAGACCCTGACCGGACTCTCCCGCCCCACCGTCGCCGACCTGGTCGAACGGCTCCAGGGAGCCGGGCTGATCCATGTCGTCGGCGAGTCCGGCGCCGTCCGCCGGGGCCCCAACGCCAAGCTGTACGGGATCGTCTCCGACCGGGCCCATCTCGCCGCCCTCGACGTGCGCACCGGCAGCGTTTCCGTCGTGGTCGCCGACCTGCTGGGGACCACGCTC
This sequence comes from Streptomyces sp. NPDC006261, assembly GCF_040613515.1. Lineage (NCBI taxonomy): Bacteria > Bacillati > Actinomycetota > Actinomycetes > Kitasatosporales > Streptomycetaceae > Streptomyces > Streptomyces sp. NPDC006261. The sequence goes on along the minus strand of NZ_JBEXSI010000030.1, from coordinate 68,656 downwards.
GCGGAGGCCACGCTGCCCATCGCTGACGGCACCGGGACCGGGCCCGCCGTCGACCAGGCCGTCGCCCTCCTGGAGCGCACGGCCCGCGAGGCGGGGTCGGTGCCGCTGCACAGCGTCGGTATCGGGGCCCCCGGCCTGATCGACCCGGCCACCGGCGAACTGCGCGACAGCTCCGGACTGCCCGCCTGGCACCGGGGCCTCGTCCGGGTGCTCCAGCGGCGGCTGCCGGCGACGGTGCTCGTCGAGAACGAGACCAACCTCGCCGCAGTCGCGGAACACCGGGCCGGGGCCGCCCTCGACCGCGAGACCTTCGTCCTGATCTGGTTGGGCCAGGGCATCGGGGCCGCCGTGATGCTGGACGGCAAGCTGCGGCAGGGCGCCTCCGGGGGAGCCGGGGAGATCGGTTTCCTGCCGGTGCCCGGGGTGGCCGGGCTGCCGTCGGCCGTCGACTGCGACGGCGGCTTCTACTCCCTGGCCGGCTCGGCGGCCGTCTGCGGACTCGCCGCCCGGCACGGCATCGAGCTTCCTGGTGGAGCGGCGCCGGAAGCCGCCGCCGTGACCGCCGTACGCGCCGCGCTGGCGATGGATGACCGGGGGGAGCCGTTCCTGGACGAGCTGGCCGACCGCCTCACCCTCGGGGCCGCGGCCGTCGTCTCGGTCCTGGACCCGGGCTGCGTCCTCCTGGCGGGCGCTGTCGGCGAGGCCGGCGGGGCTTCGCTCGCCGCCCGGGTCGAGGAGCGCCTCGCCCTGATGTCACCGCTGCGCACCGAGGTCAGGGCCGGCTCGCTGGGGGACGGGGCCGTACTGCGCGGGGCCCTGATCACCGCGAGGGACGCGGCGCAGGACGCGCTGTTCGCGCCGGGCGGCTGAGCTTTCCCACCGGACCGCCGCACGGTGCTCAGCCCGTACGCCGGTGGTGCCGCGCCAGGAACTCCTCGAACGTCACGGCCCCCACCGCGTGCTCCGGGCTCAGATGGCCGCCCCTCCGGAACCCGGCGTACGCCTTCCCCGCCAGCCGCACCGGCACCACCCGCCGCCTGCGCCCCGTCGCGCGGAGGTAGGCGCCCGCCAGGCCGGTGAACTCCCGGACCTCGGGCCCGCCCAGGTCCGGCACCCGGCCCGCCGGAGCACCGAGCGCCAGGGCGGCCAGCCGGTCGGCGACCTCGCCGCTGTCGACGGGCTGCACCGACACCCCGGCGGGCACCGGCAGCACGGGGAGCTTGGCCGCGCCGGAGACGACGGACAGGACCAGGTCGTGGAATTGCGTGGTCCGCTGGATGGTCGCGCCGAGACCGGAGTCCTCGATCATCGCCTCGACGCGGTGCTTGAGCGTGTAGTAGCCCAGCGGCACCCGGTCCACGCCTACGATCGAGATGTAGACCAGATGGGGCACCCCGGCCCGCTTCGCGGCCTCGATCAGGAAGCCCGCCGCCCGGTCGTCGCCGCCGCGCGGCGAGCTGGCGCAGTGCACGATCACGTCCACGCCGTCGACTGCCGCGTCGAGCCCCTTGCCGTCCCGCAGATCGACGGCGTACGAGGGGGAGCGGCGGCTGAGGCCACGGACGTGGGCTCCTTCGGCGCGCAGCCGTTCGGCGACCTGGCGGCCGAGTGTTCCGGTGGCGCCGGTGACCAGAATCGTCGTCATGGGGCCAGCCTGCCAGAGGCGGGATCCGGTGGCGGCGGGAGCGCGGGAAGCCCCGGCGGTGGACGCCGGGGCTTCCCGTGTGGTGCGGGGAGGTCACAGGAGCGATGAGCTCACCCCCGTGCAGGAGCTAGCAGGCGCCGAGGTCCTTCCAGACGCCCCATTGGCCGGTGGTGCCGGGCTTCTCGCCCTTCGTCCACCACGAGGCCTTCCACTGGCGGCCGTCCTGGCTGACGGTGGAGCCGCCGCCGTACTCGGTGGCCGCGTTCCACGCCGGGGCCGAGCAGGTGCCGCCCGGCTGCGTCGGGGTCGGGGTGGGGGTGGGGGTGGGACCGGTCGGGTCCGGGGTCGGGGTCGGGGTCGGCGTCGGGTCCGTGCCGGTGCCGGGCTCCACCAGGGTCGTACCGCGGGCCAGGTCACCGGCGAGGGAGTAGGACTTGCCGCCGAAGGTCACGGTCCAGTTGGACGGGGTGGAGGTCGGCAGGTAGTAGACGAAGTCCAGCTCCACCGAGGCGCCGGGGGCCAGCGTCTGCCAGGCCGGGAGCTTCAGGGAGACCCGGTTGTAGGGACCCTTGAGCCCGCCGGTGTTGTTGGCGGCCGTGTGGTCGCTGCGGATGATCGACGTACCGAAGCCGGACTGGTCCTTGGCGTTGGCCGGGGCGGAGGTGGAGTAGTCGAACTGGAACTCCGTACCGCCGGGCAGCGTGGCCTGGGTCCGGTTGGTGATCCTCAGCTTCGGGCTGATCGGGTAGTTGGAGTCACCGAGTGCGAACTGGCCGAAGGAGACGTCGATGTCGACCGCCTGGGCCGGCAGGTCGACCGTGGAGCGCTTCGCACCGTACGGGGCCGCCGACTTGAAGGCGTCGTACATCGCGGTGGTCAGCGTGTTGCCGGTCTCGTACTGGCCCTTCGCGGCGTTCCACCGGTAGTCGCCCGCCAGCTCCCAGATCATCGTGCCGCCGATGCCCTTGTCGACCACGTAGTCGGCCTTGCGCTTCACCGACTGCTCGTCCTCGGTGGAGAGGAAGACCTTCTTCTGGGCGTTCCACAGCCACGGGGCGACCAGCGTGGAGTCGTACTTACGGACGTAGGTGCCGGTCAGCTGGGTGTTCGCGGGGAAGCCGTAGTCGGTGAGGTAGTCGCCGGCGATGCCCTTCTCCAGGTTCTTCGCGTGCCACATCGGGTTGGAACCGGCAGGCGATTCCTTGCCGTTGTCGTCCTTGTCGTGCCACAGGTTGTCGATGCCGACCGCGCCGTCACCGCACTTGGTCAGCCCCGCGCCCGCCGGGCAGTTCGTCGTGGCCGCCTTGCCCCACAGGCCGTCGGTGCCGCCCTGGACGTTCTGGAAGCCGCGGGTGTAGTACGGCAGGCCGATGTTGATCCGGCCGGCCGGCATCGAGCCGCGGAAGTAGTGGTAGGCCCAGTCGGTGTTGAGGTAGCCGACCCCGCCGTACTGCGAGGTGGTGTACACACCGGCCTGTGCCAGCTCGTTGTCCTTGCCGTCGTCGAACAGCTGGGCGTTCGGGCCGACGTACTCGTTCCAGGCGCCGTGGAGGTCGTAGGACATGATGTTGACGTAGTCCAGGTACTTCTGCATCTGGTACGTCTCCATGCCCCGCAGCAGGTAGCCCGAGGACGGGGCGGCGACGGTCAGCAGGTAGTGCTTGCCGTCGGCGGCGCCCGCGCGGTCCAGCTTCTCGCGCAGTGTCTTCATCAGGGCGTCGTAGCCCTTCACCAGGCCCGCGCGGCGGCCGTTGGCCAGCGTGTGGTCCATCGGGTTGCCCGCGTCCTTCATGGACGTCGCGTACTCGTAGTCGATGTCGACGCCGTTGAAGCCGTACTTCTTGATGAAGGTGACGGCCGAGTCGGCGAAGGTGTTGATGCCGCTCTGGTTGACCGAGCCGTCGGCGTTGGTCGCCATCGAGTAGAAGCCGCCGGAGTTGACGCGCTTGCCGTCCGGACCGAAGTAACCGCCGGTCTCGGCCCAGCCGCCCACGGAGACCAGGGTCTTCACGTCCGGGTGCTGCTTCTTGTACTTGGTCAGCAGGTTGAAGTGCCCCTTGTAGGGAAGCGCCGGGTCCATCTCGGCGCCTGCCACACCGGGCCAGGTCATTCCGGTGGAGGCGTTGTCGGCGTTGTCGGGGCCGACCGAGAGCTTGTTGGAGCTGTCGACGTGCGCGAAGGCGTAGTTGAGGTGCGTGACCTTGTCCCAGGGGATGTTGGGGACCAGGTAGGCGTCCTTGCCGTCCTTGCCGGTACGCCAGTTGGTGAAGTAGCCGATGACGCGGCGCTTGTGGTCGGCACCCATCTTCTCGCGTCCTTCACCGTCGTAGACGGTGCAGTACGGGGTGTCGACCCCGGGGGTCTTGTACAGCCCGTCGGGGCGACAGGACTCGTGGTCGGTGGCGGCGGCCGACGGAGTGGCGGCGAGGGAGGTCATCAGCAGGCCGGCGACAGCGGCGCCGGCGGCGAGCAGCGTGGCTCTCGCTCGGGTGGGGGACAGCATGTGGACGTTCCTCCTGGGGAGGTCGGCAGAACACAACTGGCAAAAGGGTGGGTCGTGTCGGGGTCCCGGTGTGCGCACACCGTCGGACCGAACCTCGGAGGTGACGCAGAGATTAAGAGGACTAGACCAGTGCGTCAATAGGTCTGGACCTTTAGCGGTCAACTTTCTCGATGACTACGTTGTCGGCATTTCGCCGACTTCCCGCCGACGGGTTCGCGCCAGGTGCTCTGTGACCCAGCCCACAGTGTTCGCCCGCATGGCCGAGGAGCGTCCGTGGCAGACTGGTTCCGTACCAGTAGCAGCGCACTCCGGGGTCGGTGCAATTCCGAACCGGCGGTTATAGTCCGCGACCCGTCCGCAGCCAGCGGCCGGTTGACCAGGTGGGATTCCTGGACCGACGGTTAAAGTCCGGATGGGAGGCAGTGCGCGGCGGGTCGTCATCGGGTACGCCGCCGTAGGCGGACGCATGGCCGGGATTCCCCGGACCCTTGCGTCCCTTCTTCGGTTTTCGGCGTTTCCCCTGGTGAGCCGCTTCATCTGTCGTCATCGACAGGCCCCGGAGTCCGTGCCCGAAGAGGCAGGAGGACCCGGTGGCCACCGCAGCCGACATCACCGCCATGAGCCGAGCCGTCACGCTCGCAGCCCGCGGTCTCGGCTCCACCAGCCCCAATCCGGTCGTCGGATGTGTCATCACCGACGCCTCCGGAGCCCTGGCCGGTGAAGGCTTCCACCAGCGCGCCGGAGGACCCCACGCCGAGGTCCACGCCCTGCGTGCGGCCGGCGAGCGGGCCCGGGGCGGCACCGCCTACGTCACCCTCGAACCCTGTAACCACACCGGCCGCACCGGCCCCTGCGCCCAGGCGCTCCTGGCCGCCGGGATCAGCCGGGTCGTGTACGCGGTCGGCGACCCGAACCCGCAGGCCACCGGGGGTGCCGACACCCTGCGCGCGGCCGGGGTCCAGGTCGAACAGGGCCTCCTCGCCGACCAGGCCGAGGCGGGCAACGCCGCCTGGCTCACCTCGGTGCGCCTGGGCCGCCCCTACGTCCTGTGGAAGTACGCCGCCACCCTCGACGGCCGCATCGCCGCAGCCGACACCACCAGCCGCTGGATCACCTCGGCCGAGGCCCGAGCCGACGTCCACCGGCTCCGCGCCGAGGCCGACGCGGTGGTCGTGGGCTCGGGCACCGCCCGCGCCGACGACCCCCAGCTGGGCGTACGCGGCATCGACGGCGCCACCCAGCCCCTGCGGGTCGTCGTCGACACGAACGCCACGGCCGTGAAGCCCGGCGCCCGGGTCCTGGACGACACCGCACCCACCCTGGTCGCGGTCGCCGACGACGCCCCCGCCGGGCACCTCCCCGAGGACGTCGTCCTGCGGCTGCCCCGCGCCGCCTCCGGCCTGGACCTCGACGCCCTCCTCGCCGCGCTGCACGGGCGCGGCGTCCTCTCCGTACTCCTCGAAGGCGGCCCCACCCTCGCCGGTGCCTTCGTCGCCGCGGGAAAGGTCGACAAGGTGGTCGGCTATCTCGCCCCGGTCCTGCTCGGCGCGGGCCCCGCGGTCCTCGGCGACGCCGGAATCACCACCATCTCCCGCGCGTTGCGCCTCGATGTGACCGAGACCGTCCGCATCGGCCCCGATATGCGCATCACCGCCACCCCCGCCCCTGCTCGGAAGGGAAACTGAGTGTTCACCGGAATTGTCGAAGAACTGGGTGAGGTCACCGCAGTCGAGCCCCTCGCCGACGCCTCCCGCTTCCGGCTGCGCGGCCCCGTCGTCACCGAGGGCGCGAAGCACGGCGACTCCATCGCGGTGAACGGCGTCTGCCTCACCGTCGTGGAGACCGGCGAGGGCGAGTTCACCGCCGACGTGATGGCCGAGACGCTGAAGCGCTCCAGCCTCGGCGCCCTCACCACCGGCGCCCGGGTCAACCTGGAGCGCCCGATGGCACTCGGCGGCCGGCTCGGCGGACACATCGTCCAGGGACACGTGGACGGCACCGGCACCATCGTCGAGCGCACCCCCTCCGAGCACTGGGAGATCGTCAAGGTCTCCCTGCCGCCCGAGCTGACCCGGTACGTCGTCGAGAAGGGCTCCATCACCGTCGACGGCGTCAGCCTCACCGTCGTCGAGGCGGCGGCCGACCACTTCACCATCAGCCTCATCCCCACCACCCTCGCCCTGACCACGCTCGGCCACAAGCAGCCCGGCGACCCGGTCAACCTCGAGGTCGACGTCATCGCCAAGTACGTCGAGCGGCTCCTCGGGGACCGGGCCGGGCTGGACCCGCGATGAGCGCCGTCTCCTGGCTCAACTCCGAAGCCTTCACCGCGTTCGGCCAGCACATCAAGTGGGCCGACATGATCGGCAACCTCATCGGCCTGACCGCCCTCGCCCTCGGCTGGCGGCGCTCCATCTGGACCTGGCCCGCACAGCTCCTCGCCGGCGCCATCCTCTTCGTCGCCTTCGCCTCCGCGCACCTCTCCGGCAGCGCGGGCAAGCAACTGGTCGTCATCGTGGTGGCCCTGTGGGGCTGGTGGTCCTGGAACCGCGGCAAGCAGCAGGCCCAGGACGGCTCCATCGCCGTCCGCTTCGCCACCTGGCGCGAGCGCGGCGTGCTGATCGGCGCCGCCGCCCTCGGCACGCTCGCCGTCGGCGGCCTGTTCACCGCCTTCCCCACGCTCTCCTGGGACCCGTGGCCGGACGCGTACATCTTCGTCGGGACCGTCGTCGCGATGTACGCCCAGGCCAAGGGCATGGTCGAGTTCTGGTTCGCCTGGCTCCTGGTCGACCTCGTCGGCGTCCCCCTGAACTTCGCCAACGGCTTCGCCTTCTCCGGCTTCGTCTACATCATCTACGGCGCCCTCGTCCTGTGGGGCATGCGCGACTGGTGGCTGCGTACGCGGACACCCGCTCTGGAAGGAGCCACGGCATGACTGCTCAGCCCACCTGGCTGCACCCCGGCCACGACCCGCTCGCCGAGGACCTCTCCCTGGACCCCGTCGAGCAGGCCATCCGTGACATCGCCGCCGGCCGGCCCGTCGTCGTCGTGGACGACGAGGACCGCGAGAACGAGGGCGACCTCGTCATCGCCGCCGAGATGGCGACCCCGGAGATCGTCGCCTTCATGATGAGCGAGTGCCGCGGGCTGATCTGCGCACCGATGGAGAGCGACGAGCTGGAGCGGCTCGAACTGCCGCAGATGGTCGCCGACAACACCGAGTCGATGCAGACCGCCTTCACCGTCTCCGTCGACTCCTCCGCCGCCCACGGCGTCACCACCGGCATCTCCGCCGCCGACCGCGCCACCACCCTGCGGATGCTCGCGGGCGGCACCGCGGGACCCGGCGACTTCGTCCGCCCCGGCCACATCTTCCCGCTGCGCGCCCGCTCCGGCGGCGTCCTCGTCCGCAACGGCCACACCGAGGCCGCCGTCGACCTCGCCAAGCTCGCCGGCTTGCGCCCGGCCGGAGCGATCGTGGAGATCGCGGGGGAGGACGGCACCATGCTGCGCCTGCCCGAGCTGGTCCCCTTCGCCCGCAAGCACGGCCTGACGATCATCTCCATCGAGGACCTGATCGCCTACCGCCGCAGCGCCGAGCCGACCGTCCGCCGCGAGGCCGCCACCCGCCTGCCCACCGCGTTCGGCGACTTCACCGCGTACGGCTACCGCTCCACCGTCGACGGCGTCGAGCACGTCGCCCTCGTCCACGGCGACGTCACGAAGGGCGGCGGCGAGGACGTCCTGGTCCGGATCCACTCCGAGTGCCTGACCGGCGACATCTTCCAGTCCCAGCGCTGCGACTGCGGCCCCCAGCTGCACGCCTCCATGCAGCGGATCACCGAGGAGGGCCGGGGCGTCGTCGTCTACCTCCGCGGCCACGAGGGACGCGGCATCGGCCTGCTCTCCAAGCTGCGCGCGTACGAACTCCAGGAGCGCGGCGTGGACACCCTCGACGCCAACCTGGAGCTCGGCCTGCCCGCCGACGCCCGCGACTACGCGGCGGGCGCGCAGATCCTCAAGGACCTCGGCGTACGCAGCCTGCGGCTGATGACCAACAACCCCGAGAAGACCGCGGCGGTCCTGCACCACGGGCTCGCCGTCACCGGCCGGGAACCGATGCCCGTCCAGGCCGGCGAGCACAATCTGCGGTACCTGCGCACCAAGCGCGACCGCATGGGCCACGACCTGCCCTGGCTGGACGGCGCCCCGGCGTCGCCGTGCGCCAGCCAGTAACGACCGACCACCACCACGCAACGAGCTTCAGGAGAACCATGAGCGGCAAGGGTGCACCCGAACTGTCCGTACGCAACTGCGCCGACCTCCGGGTGGCCGTCATCGCGGCCCAGTGGCACGAAAAGGTCATGGACGGGCTCGTCGACGGCGCCCTGCGCGCCCTCCACGAGCTGGGCATCGACGAGCCGACCCTCCTCCGCGTCCCCGGCTCCTTCGAACTGCCCGTCGTCGCCAAGGTGCTCGCCGGCCGTGGCTACGACGCGATCGTCGCTCTCGGCGTGATCATCCGGGGCGGCACCCCCCACTTCGAGTACGTGTCCCAGGGCGTCACCCTCGGCCTCACCCAGGTCACCGTCGACACCGGCGTCCCCGTCGGCTTCGGCGTACTCACGTGCGACACCGAGGAGCAGGCGCTCGACCGGGCGGGCATCGAAGGGTCCAACGAGGACAAGGGGCACGAAGCGGTCACCGCCGCCGTGGCCACCGCAGCCACGCTGCGGACCGTCAGCGAACCCTGGCGCTGAGTTCGCCCCGGCGACCCCGTATTCTGAGGACCATCATGGGACACAAAACCTTCGAAGAGCTCTTCACCGAGCTCCAGCTCAAGGCCGCCGAAGGCGACCCCTCCACCTCGCGCACCGCCGAACTGGTGGACAAGGGTGTGCATGCCATCGGCAAGAAGGTCGTCGAGGAGGCCGCCGAGGTCTGGATGGCCGCCGAGTACGAGGGCAAGGAGGCCGCTGCCGAGGAGATCTCGCAGCTGCTGTACCACGTCCAGGTGATGATGGTCGCCCGCGGTATCTCCCTCGACGACGTCTACGCTCACCTCTGAGCCCGGCCCGAGCACCGCACATCCCCCCGTTCTCCCTCCGCACAAAGGAACCTGACCTCATGCTGCGCATCGCCGTCCCCAACAAGGGTGCACTCTCCGGCTCTGCGATGGCGATGCTCCATGAGGCGGGCTACCAGCAGCGCAAGGAGTCCAAGGAGCTCGTCCTGGTCGACCCGGAGAACGAGGTCGAGTTCTTCTACCTCCGCCCCCGGGACATCGCGATCTACGTCAGCTCCGGCAAGCTGGACATCGGGATCACCGGCCGGGACCTGCTCCTGGACTCGGGCGCCGACGCCGAGGAGATCCTCCAGCTCGGCTTCGCCCGCTCCACCTTCCGCTACGCCACCAAGCCCGGCACCGCCACGGGCCCGCAGGACTTCGACGGCATGACGATCGCCACCTCCTACGAGGGCATCGTCGCCGCGCACCTCACCGAGGCCGGCGTCAAGGCGTCCATCGTCCACCTCGACGGCGCGGTCGAGACCGCCATCGAACTCGGTGTCGCCCAGATCATCGCGGACGTCGTCGAGACCGGCACCAGCATGCGCAACGCCGGACTCGAAGTGGTCGGCGACCCGATCATGACCTCCGAGGCCGTCGTCATCCGCCGCAACGGCGCCCCGGCCGACGACCCGAAGGTCCAGCAGTTCCTGCGCCGCCTCCAGGGCGTCCTGGTCGCCCGGTCCTACGTGATGATGGACTACGACTGCCGCGTCGAGCACCTGGAGCGCGCCGTCGCCCTCACCCCGGGCCTGGAGTCGCCGACCATCTCCCCGCTGCACCACGAGGGCTGGGTCGCCGTCCGCTCCATGGTCGCCGCCAAGGAGGCCCAGCGGATCATGGACGACCTGTACGAGCTCGGTGCCCGCGCCATCCTCACCACGGCCATCCACGCCTGCCGCCTCTGAGCGCCCGGCCACCGCACCCCCGGCCACCGCACACCCCGAGAGAAGACGCCGATGTCCGCGCCCCGGCCCGAACTCCCCACCCTCCCGGTCACCTTCCGGCCCACCCTCACCCGGGTGGTCCTGCTGAGCGTGGGCCTGGCGATGTTCCTCGTCATCACGGTCATCGCCCTGATGCTGGAGCGGCTCACCCCGGGGGAGCGCATCACCTTCATCTTCGTCGCCGCGCTCTTCCTCGGCGTCCTGGCCCTCCTCAGCAGGCCCAAGGTCACCGCCGACGACACCGGGGTCACCGTCGTCAACATCACCCGGACCCGCCGGCTGGCCTGGGAGGAGATCCTCCGCGTCAACCTGCGGTCCGGCGACCCCTGGGTCTTCCTCGACCTCAGCGACGGCACCAGCATGCCCGCCCTCGGCATCCAGCCCGGCATGGCCAAGCAGCAGGCCATCCGTGACGCCCGCGCCCTGCGTGCCCTCGCCGAGTCCCGGTCCGCCGAGGGGCACGACACCCCCTGACCGGCGGAGCACCCGCGCCGCGCGGGGCCCTGTTGTCTACTCTGGTGGGCGGTGGCGCCCCGTGCGCCCCACCCCGCCCGTTCCAAGGCCCCCACCGGGGCCCGCGGGGCCTTCCTGCGACCCAAGGAGTGACTCCCTCCAGCAATGGACGGATCGTCCGGTAATACCTGCGCCGCCCCTTCCCCGGAGGCGGCGGCCTCATGACCACCCCCCTGCTGCTCCTCGCGGCGGCCTTCCTCCTCATCCTCGCCAACGGATTCTTCGTGGCGGCCGAATTCGGGCTCGTCACCGTGGACCGGCCCGACGCCGAACGCGCGGCCGCCGAGGGTGACCGGCGGGCCCGTACCGTCGTCGACGCCCTGCGTGAACTCTCCTTCCAGCTCTCCGGCACCCAGCTCGGCATCACCATCACCTCCCTGGTCGTCGGCATGCTCGCCGAACCGGCCCTCGCCCAGCTGCTCGCCGGACCCCTCGCCGCCACCGGACTGCCCGCGGGCGCGGTCCCCGGCGTCGGCGTCGTCACCGGGATGCTGCTCGCCTCCGCCGTCCAGATGGTCGTCGGCGAACTCGTCCCCAAGAACTGGGCGGTCTCCCGGCCGCTCCAGGTCGCCCGCTTCGTCGCCGGACCGCAGGCCCGCTTCGCGACCCTGCTGCGGCCCGTCATCACCGCGCTGAACACGCTGGCCAACCGGCTGGTGAGGCTTTTCGGCGTCGAGCCCACCGACGAGCTGGCCTCCGCCCGTACCCCGGGCGAACTGGTCTCCCTGGCCCGCCACTCCGCCGAGGCCGGCACCCTGGAACAGGACACCGCCGACCTCTTCGTGCGGACCCTCTCGCTGGCCGGGCTCACCGCCCAGCACGTCATGACCCCCAGGGTGAGGGTCAGCGCCCTGCACGCCTCCGCGACCGCCGAGGACGTCCTCAACCTCACCCGCGCCACCGGCCTCTCCCGCTTCCCGGTCTACCGGGACCGGATCGACGAGATCGTCGGCATGGTCCACCTCAAGGACGCCCTCGCCGTCCCCGCCCACGAGCGGCTGCGCACCCCGGCCGGCCGGATCGCCGTCGCCCCGCTCCTGGTGCCCGGGACCCTGCCCGTGGAGCGGCTGCTGCGGCGGCTGCGCCATGAGCAGCCGATAGCCGTCGTCGTGGACGAGTACGGCGGCACCGCCGGGGTCGTCACCCTGGAGGACATCATCGAGGAACTCGTCGGCGAGGTCCGCGACGAGCACGACGCGGTCGGCTCCGACCGCCCCGAACTCACCCCCGCCACCGGCGATGACGGCCGCCCGGCCTGGGACGCCGAGGGCAGCTGCCGGGTCCACACCCTGAGCCGGGCGGGCCTGGAGCTGCCGGAGGGGCCGTACGAGACCGTCGCCGGGCTCGTCGCCGACCTGCTGGGCCGCATCCCCGCCCCCGGCGACCTGGCCGAACTCCCCGGCTGGCGGATCACCGTCCGCCAGGTCGGCCACAACCGCGCCGAACGGGTCCGCTTCACCCGCACGGCCGGTTCGCCGCCTGAGCCGCCCGTACGACGCGGCCCGCGGCCTCAGGAGCCCGCACACGCGCTGCTGGAGGCCGTGCGATGAGCCTGCTCCAACTCCTGTTCGCCGCCCTTCTCGTGCTGGCGAACGGCTTCTTCGTCGGCGCCGAGTTCGCCCTCGTCTCCGTCCGCCGCAGCCAGATCGAACCGCTGGCCGCACAGGGGTCGAGCCGGGCCCGCACGGTCCTGTACGGGCTGGAGAACCTGCCGCGCATGATGGCCGCGGCCCAGTTCGGCATCACCGTCTGCTCCCTCACCCTCGGAGCCGTGGCCGAACCGACCGTGGCCCGCCTCCTGGAGCCGGTCTTCCACGCGGCGCACATCCCCGAAGGGTTCATCCACCCGCTCGGCTTCGCCCTGGCGCTCGCCCTCGTCGTCGTCCTGCACCTGGTCATCGGCGAGATGGTCCCGAAGAACCTCGCGATGGCGGCCCCGGAGCGTACCGCGCTCTGGCTCAGCCCCGGCCTGGTCGGCTTCGCCCGGCTGTGCCGTCCGGTCACCACCGCACTGGGCGCCTGCGCCGGTCTGTTGCTGCGGCTCTTCGGAGTCGAACCCAAGGACGAGGTGGAGGCCGTCTTCACCAGCGAGCAGCTCAACCGCCTGGTCGAGGACTCCGGCCAGGCCGGGCTGCTCGGCCCGGACGCCCAGGGACGCCTGGAGGACGCGCTGGTCCTGGGCAGCCGGCCGGTCACCGACGTCCTGCTGGAGCGGGGCCAACTGGTGACCGTGGACCCGTCGGCGACCCCGCGCCGGATCGAGGAGCTGACGGTGCGGACCGGCTTCTCCCGCTTCCCCGTCTGCGCGGAGGGCGGGGAGGGCCCGTTCATGGGCTACCTGCACGTCAAGGACGTCCTGGACCTGGAGGACGCCGACCGGGCGGTCCCGCAGCAGATCTGGCGCCCGATGACGACCGTACGGGCCGAACTCCCGCTCGACGACGCCCTGACGGTGATGCGCCGCGCCGCGACGCACCTGGCCCAGGTCGCGGACGGCTCGGGCCGCATCCTCGGCCTGGTGGCGATGGAGGACGTCCTGGAGACGCTGGTGGGCGAGGTCCGAGACCCGGCCCACCGGGTGGTGCCGGTGCCCCTGCGCACGGTGGACGCGGCGGGGGCGGAGGACCGGGCGCTGGTTTCCTGAGGGGGCCGGATCCGAGAGGTACGGGGCCGGGCGGGCCGGGAACTGCCGGGCCTGCCCGGTCCCGGGCGGGCCGGGAACTTCTCCGGCCCGCCCCGGCCCCGAACAGCCTGGTCCTGAGGCTTCACACCCCGCCCGGCTCCTGCTTCCCCCGGCCCACCGGCCCGCGCCCCGACAGCACCTCGCCGTACGCCTGCATCAGGTCCGGCAGCCGCAGCGTGGACAGGTCCTCCCGGCTCAGCGTCCCGGCGTACCCGGAAAGCCGCAGATCGCGGTAGGCGCAGCTCTTCTCGTACAGCGTGCGCAGGAAGCGGCCGTTGCCCAGCTCGTCGATCCAGCCCTGGTCCACCACATGGCCGCTGATGGAGCGCAGCTCGTCGACCGCCTCCTCATCCCACACGTCGTCGTTCTCGGCGGCCAGCACGCTGCCGATCGCGGTGAGTTCGAGCGGGCGGTAGCTGGGGAAGTCCACCCGACTGGTGAACCGGGAGGAGAGCCCCGGGTTGGTGGCGAGCAGCCGGTCCATGCCCTCCGGGTAGCCCGCGAGGATGACGACGAGGTGGTCCCGGTTGTCCTCGGCCCGCTTCAGGAGGACCTGGAGGGCCTCGTCGCCGTACGCATCGCCCTTGCTGTAACCGGAGTTGGCCAGGCTGTACGCCTCGTCGACGAAGAGCACCCCGCCGAGCGCCGAGTCGATCAGCTCATTGGCCTTCACCGCCGTCTGCCCCAGGAACTCGCCCACCAGATCGGACCGTTGGGCCTCGATGAGATGGTCGCCGCCGAGCAGCCCCAGCGCGTAGAAGACCCGGCCCAGGATGCGGGCGACCGTCGTCTTGCCGGTGCCGGAGGGGCCCGAGAAGATGAAGTGGCGCTTCGGCGGCTGGACCGGGAGTTGCTGCTCGGCGCGCAGCCGGGCCATGTTCAGCTGCGCGGAGAGCGCCTTCACCTGCCGTTTGACGGGCTCCAGACCGACCATGCGCTCCAGCTGGGCCAGCGCCTCGGCCAGCAGGACCGGATCGCTCGGTCCGGCCGGGAAGGGCGGCGGCTTCCGGGTCTTCGTCCGGCGTACGCCCTCGACGGGGGCGGTCGGCGAGGGCACGGCGCCGTCGCCGTCGCCGAGCAGCCCGGCATCGGCCAACGGCCACGGCTCGCGGCCGTCCCCCAGGTCCGTCCCCAGCGTCGCGTCGCCGTCCGGGAGCGCGTCCGCCCCCGCACCTCCCGGGCCGAAGCCGGTCAGCATCACGGCGGCCAGATCGGCGGACTCGTCGTACCCGTCGCCCTCTACGAGCGCCGCGAGGCGGGCCGAGGTGTCCATGAACGCCGGGTCGACCCGGTGCACCGCCCGGTACAGCGGCAGCGCCGCCGCACTGCGCCCGGTGCCCTCGTGGGCCCGCGCCAGCCAGTAACGCAGCTCCTTGCGCTGCGGCTGCTCGCTGCGGCAGCGCATCAGGGCGGCCGAGAGCAGCGGTTCGGCCTGCCCGTACATCTCCAGCCGCACCCGGGCCATGCCCCCGAAGAGGCCCGCCTCGATGCCCAGCATCGGATCGTCGACGAGCTGCTCGGTGTAACGCACCAGCTGCTCCCAGTCCTTGACCAGGTACGAGCGGCAGGCGTGCAGGAACCGCACCTGCGGGTCCGCGTCCACGGGCGGCAGCCCGGCCAACGCCCGGTCCAGCTCCGGCACGTGGCGTCCGTCCAGCCAGTGCGAGGCGTGGGCGAGCAGCAGATCGCGAGGGCTCTCCAGCAGCGGCTGCACCCACCAGCCCAGCCAGTACCAGGAGTTGAGCGGCCGGCGGTGCCGGGCCCGCTGCTCGCCGAAGCGGTCACGGTGCCGGTACATGCGTAAGAGGGCGGTGGCGGTGTCGATGCGCAGCGCATGGAGGCCGAGCCAGCCGTCCGCCATGCCGGGATCGATCCGTACCGCAGCTCTGAACTCCTCCTCGGCCTGCGGGTAGGCGCCCATCGTGTAGGCGTCCATGCCACGCAGCCAGGCGAGGTCGGCGGGGGCTTGTGCGCCCGGTGTGCCGATGTCCATCAGGTCCCCCACGCCAACCGTTCCCCCAGGATGTCCCGCCCGCACAGCATGCCCACCTGAGCGTGCCGAATCACTGCGCTGAGGAAGGGAATTGACCGCACCGAGGGGCATCGTACCTGCGCACGGGGGAGAAGGCCGGTCAACGGCGGACCCGGCGGGCGGTGACCGAACGTGAGCGGATCGCTCTGCGTGGTCGCCGGGTGGCGGTGCGCGCACAGAACGAAGCCCCCGATCACGGGGGAACAACCGGGGGCTTCGCGTCTGCGGGGGCTCCGAAAAGCCGCACAATGAGAACGTAAGACCAGTACGGCCCCTCGGTCAAGCCGAGTTGAGGCACTTCCGGGCTGATTTCCGACTGCTCAGTACGGGGGAGTACGCCGCTTACCGTCGGTGACGAAACGGTTCGCTCCCGCTGTCGCGCCGGGCCCCTGCTGCCACCCGAAGCCCCCGGGCAACTGGCGTACCAGCACATCGGCGTACGGGCGCGAGGGGTCCTCGGCGAAGTGCGCCTCCTCGGCGGCGGTCCACCCGTCCCAGAACTCCGTGAGCCCCGTGCCGTCCCGCGCTCTCCCGCGCCCCCAGGACACCTCGCGCTCCAGCTCCATCCAGCACAGCGCCGCCAGCCACGGCCGCACCTCCCGGCGACCCGCCCCGACGCCCTCCACCAGCACCACCGGTGCCGGCTCCAGGGTCCGCGCCGGGCCGAAGCGCTGCTCGGTCCAGTCGTACGGCGCGTACCGGGCGGCCTCGCCGCGCGCGAGGGGCAGGAGCACCTGGTCCCGCAGCCGCCCCACCCAGCCGAACAGCTCCTCGTGGGTGGCGAGATCGTCCAGATGGAGCACCGGCGCACCGCCCAGGGCCCCCGCCAGCCGGGCGGCGAACGTGCTCTTGCCCGACCCCGCGTGCCCGTCCACCGCGACGAGCCGCACCGGCCCGCAGGAGGCGGGGAGCGAGCGCAGGGCGTCGGCGTGGCGGGCCAGGTCGTTCATGGCCCAAGGGTACGGGCGAGGCCCGGCACCCCGGTCGGCCGCAGGTCACGCCAGTGGTCCAGACCCATATTGGTGGCACGACGCAGGGCGAATCACTGGCCCGGCCGAGCCGGGAGACGGGATAGTTGGCCCACCGATCGGCATCCGCAGCCCCACTCCCATCCATGACCGGGGGTCTCGCCCATGACCAGTCCGACCTCACGCAGGACCGTCCTGACCGCCGCACTCGCGGCAGCGGCAGGAGCGGGCGCCGCGGCATCCGCCGGGCCCGCAGCGGCCACACCCGCGTCAACGCCTTCCGCCCGGCCCTCCGCGCCCCGGGCAGCCCCGTCCCTCGTGGACAACCGTTTCTGGCACACGTACACCGACTGGCGCTGGGGCTCCGGCGACGGTACCCGGGTCCTCGCCGGCGCCCGCCCCGGCCTGGCCATCGCCACCCCGGCCGGCCGCACCGACTACACCGACCCCCACACCGGCCAGACCGCCGCCTGGGAGTACGCCACCTGGACCTCGGCCGTCCACCGCTCCGCCGTCCCCGCCACCGAGCTGATCACCTCCTGGAACGCCCGTACGCCCGAGGGCACCTGGATCGCGATCGAGCTGAGCGCCACCTACGCGGACGGCACCACGACCCCCTGGTTCGTGATGGGCCGCTGGGCCTCGGGTGACGGCGACATCCGCCGCACCTCGGTGGACGGCCAGGGGGACCCGTACAGCTCGGTCTGGACCGATACGCTCTCGGTGGACGACGCGGCCGGCGGCGTACGGTTCGCCTCGTACCGCCTCCGGCTCACCCTGTACCGCACCCCGGGCAGCCGTCTCACCCCCACCGTCTGGCGCGTCGGCGCGATGGCCTCCGACATCCCCGACCGCTTCACCGTTCCGGCGACCACCCCGGCCCACGCCCGCGAACTGCGGGTCCCGCGCTACTCGCAGAACGTCCACATCGGCCAGTACCCCGAGTACGACAACGGCGGCGAGGCGTGGTGCAGCCCCACCTCCTCCCAGATGGTCGTCGAGCACTGGGGCCGCAAGCCGACGGCCGAGGACCTCGCCTGGGTCAGGCCGGGGCTGCCCGACCCCCAGGTCTGCCACGCCGCCCGCTACACGTACGACCATCAGTACGGCGGCTGCGGCAACTGGCCCTTCAACGCCGCCTACGCCGCCACCTACCAGGACCTGAACGCGGTCGTCACCCGCCTCGGCTCGCTCACCGACCTGGAGCGGCTGGTCCACGCCCAAATCCCCGTCATCACCTCGCAGTCCTTTCTGGAGGCGGAGCTGCCCGGGGCGGGTTACGGGACGGCGGGCCACCTGATGACGGTGGTCGGCTTCACCCCAGGGGGTGACGTGATCGCCAACGACCCCGCGTCCCCGGACAACGAGGCGGTACGCCGCGTCTACCGGCGGCGTGACTGGGAGAACATCTGGCTGCGCACCAAGCGCTACGACGCGAGCGGCCGGGTCAGGAGCGGCACGGGCGGGGTCTGTTATGTGTACTGGCCGTCGGGGCTGACTCCGGGGCAGCGCCGCGTGCTGAGGTCGCTCGGCCTGCTCTGAACTCCTGCCTCCGGCCGATCCGGGGTTCACACCGGCCCGATGGCGGGAAATCCCGCGGACGGTACGCGGGCGGTGATCACGTGATGCCACCGTTGTGTCGGCTGTCGGCTGTCGGCTGTCGGCTCGAGGCGTACGTGGCGACGCGTGCCTGACCGGGGCGGACAGCGGGGTCAACGAGTCGTCGCAGCAGGGGAGTTGTGGAGGGCGGTGCTACAAGTTGAGGGTGTGACCGACATCGAATCGCGCATCGACACGACCCGGCCGCACACCGCCCGGATATGGAACTACTGGACCGGCGGCAAGGACAACTACCCCGTCGACCGGGAGGCCGGAGACCGGATCCGGGCGCTGCACCCCGGCATCGGGGAGTACGCGAAGGCGGACCGCCTGTTCCTGGGACGGGCGGTACGTCACCTGGCCGGGCATGAGGGCATCCGGCAGTTCCTGGACATCGGGACGGGGCTGCCGAGCGCCGACAACACCCACGAGGTCGCCCAGCGCGTCGCCCCCGACGCGCGGGTCGTGTACGTGGACAACGACCCGCTCGTGCTGGCGCACGCCCGTGCCCTGCTGGTCGGGACGCCCGAGGGGCGCACCGACTACCTGGACGCCGATCTGCGGGACATCGACACGGTTCTGGCGGCCGCGGCGAAGACGCTCGACCTCTCGCAGCCGGTCGCGCTGATGCTGCTCGGGGTCGTCATCTTCATCGAGGACGACGAGGAGTCGTACGCCATCGTCCGCCGGCTCCTGGACGCGCTCGCTCCCGGCAGCCACCTCGTTCTGTCCCACACGGTCACGCACCCCGACATGCCGGACGTCGACGCGGCGGTGGCGTTCTGGAACGAGCACGGCACCCCGAAGCTCACGCAGCGGACCCCCGCCGCCGTCGCGCGCTACTTCGACGGCCTTGAGCTGCTGGAGCCCGGGGTGGTGTCCTGTTCCGCGTGGCGGCCGGAGAAGCCGGTGCCGGACGTCGCGATGTACGCGGGCATCGGCCGCAAGTAGAGCTCCGGTGAGGCGCTCGGCCGGCGACCCCGGCCGAGCGCCTCGAAGCGGATCGTCAGGCGGTACGCAGCTGTCGCCGGACCGCCCCCACCACCACGTCGACCACCAGGAACCCGGCCAGGGTCACCCCCAGGACGGGCAGCGCCCAGCCCAGGGCGATGACCGCCGGGATGCCCAGGACCAGGACCGGCAGCGGGAGCCGCCGCCACGCCCCGCGCTCCGGGGCCCGGCCGACGAGCGCCCGGCGGTCGGCGCGGGTGGGGCGCCGCTGCCACCACATGCGGTAGCCCCAGACGATCACCGCCGTCAGACCCAGGGCGACCAGCGCCAGCACGATCTGGTTGACGATTCCGAACAGCACGCCCATGTGCCCCTGCACGCCCAGTTTGCTGAGCTTGGACAGGGCGGGGTGGTCGGCCCAGTAGGTGCGCGAGGTGATCTCGCCGCTGGTGGTGTCCACGGCGACCCGGTCGTAGTGCACCGGCCAGACGTTGTCGTTCTGCGCCACGGTCCACGCGCTCGCCGCGTCCGCCGCGGGGGTGACCACCACCGTGCCGCCGAGCCCCGCGTCCCGGGCGGCCGTGAGGGCCGCGTCGAAGCCGGCCGGGTCGGCGCCGGCCGTCGCTTCGCCGGAACCGCCGTGGCCGGCGTGGTCCGAGTGGTCCTCAGCGGGAGCCTCCGCCCCCGGCAGCGCGGTGTCGAGGGCCGGGGCGTCGCCGCTCGCCGCGTCCAGCAGCCGGCCGAACCGCTCACCCGCGTAGTTCGACCAGGTGAGACCGGTGGCGCTGAGGAACAGCAGCCCCAGCGCCAGCCACACCCCGGTGGCCGCGTGCAGGCTGCGTGTCCGGCGGACCCCGCGGGCCCTGCGGTCCCCGAGCAGTGCGCCCCGGGCCGACTTCGCCCGCTGTCCCCGGCTGCGCCCGAGCCACAGGACGAGGCCGCCCGCGACGGCCACCCACAGCCAGCTCGCGGCGACCTCGGAGTACAGGCGGCCCGTCTCACCGAGGTTGAGGTTGCGGTGGAGGTCGTCGAGCCAGGTGGTGAGCGGCGTCGACCCGAACCAGGTCGTCAGCTCACCCCGTACCTCGGCGGTGTAGGGGTCGACGAAGACCGTGCGCTGCTTCTCGCCCAGTTCCGGCACAGCGAGCACCACCCGGGTGGTGTCCTCGGGGCCCGGCGGGGTGATCACCGACGCCGTGACGCCCTCGGGGTGCACCGCCCGCGCGGCGGCTATCTGCTCCGCCAGCGGACGGGGCGTGTCACCGACCCGCTCGACCCGCAACCGGTCGCCGTACATCAGCTGGTCGAGCTGGGGCGTGAAGGTGTAGGCCAGTCCGGTCAGCGCGGCCACCAGCAGGAAGGGAGCGACGAGCACACCGGCGTAGAAGTGCAGCCGGACCAGGAGGTGGCGTACGGCCTCCCAGGAACGGGCCGGCCGCGGCTGGTCGGAGCCGCGCCCCGGGAGGGTGCCGGGACCGTCGGCCGGTTCCGAGGGGTCCTCCGTCGTGGCGGCGGGTTCCGGGTGGCCTTCCGGTCTGTCGCTGTCCGGCTCGCCCTTCGCGGCGCCGGTGGGGTCGTGGTCGCTCTGCGGTACTTCTTCGGTTCTGCGGGACATGCGTGCTCCTCGGAGGGCAGGGCGGAGGGAGACTCCGTGGACCTGCCGGTGGGGACCGGGTTCTGCCCGGGTGGTGGGAAGCGGTGGCGTTCGCGGCCCGGTGGCTCCCGCACGCACGCCTCAGGGCGCCGGATCACATCCGGCGCTCGCGGCTGGGCGCGGGCCCGTCAGGCCACAGCAGCCGCCGGCGGCCCACGCCGGTGGCACGACCGGGCGAGGAGCGCCCCGAACAGGATCCGCGCGACCACCGGCGGCACCGGGCGGGACCGGGGAGGGCAGGGGAGCGGCGGCGGAGTGGGCCGGAGGGCGACGCGGGGGGCGAACAGGGCCGCGAGGCGTCGCAGCACCCGCTCCCCGTGGATCACGCAGAGGGCGCTCCCGAGCGTGGCCGCCGCGTGGGCCAGGACCATCCCGGTGTCCATCACGTGCCCACCGTCGTGCCCGCCGGGCGGCCCGGCCGCGTGGTGCTCGCCTCCGGCAGCCATCGCGGAGTGCCGGGCTCCGCCGGGCGCCGGGAGGAGGTGGAAGGCGCCGTGCAGGGCGAACTGTGTTCCGCCCAGCACCAGCGTCACGAGGTCGAGGCGCCGCCGCCGTCGGCTGCCGAAGAGCAGCGCCCCCTGCGCGCTCAGGGCGAGGAACAGGAGGGTGAGCACTCCGGCGCCGGGCAGTCGTCCGCCCGCCGCGACATGGCTCACGGCACCGAGAAGCAGGCAGGCGGAACCGCAGAGCAGGCCCCTGGCCGCTCGCCTCGGCCGGCCACCCCGCGCACGCATGGGGACAAGGTAGCCATCCCCTGCGCACGCTCCGACCCGGGGCCCTCCGTCATGGTCTCTTCCCATGGGGCAGTAGTCGGCCAGGTGGCCGAAAAGGTTCCCACGCGAAAGCCGAAAGAATTCCCGTCCGAAACGCGAGAGGTCTCCCGTCCGGGCGGGAGACGGTGTCGCCGCACGAACACCGTGTTGCCCGCCGCCTCCGCCTCCCGGTCCGCGGCCGGTGTACCCCTGTTGAGATGGCGCTCGGCCAACCGGTAACGGCTGTGGCCGAGCTGCTCGGCCCATGTGCGCCCTGCCGACGGGGACACCGAAGGCGGCGGGAGCGCCTCGGGGGCGGAGCGCGTCTGTCCGGCGCCCCGCCCCGCACCCCGCGTACCTGCGGGGAACGCCTAGCTGATCGCCTTGATCAGTTCGCCGTTCGTGGTGTCACCGCTCAGCTCCCAGAAGAACGTGCCCCCCAGGCCCTGCTCGTTCTTGTAGTCCATCTTGGTGCCGATGGTCTCCACGGTGTCGTAGCTCCACCACTCGTTCCCGCAGTGGGCGTACGCCGTACCGGCCACAGCGCCCGAGACGGGGCAGCTGCTCCTGAGGACCTTGTAGTCCTCGATGCCCGCCTCGTACGTTCCCGCCGCGGCCGTAGAAGCCGATGCCGAGGAGCAGCTTCTCCGACGGGACGCCCAGCGACTTCAGCTTGGAGATCGCCGCGTCGGAGTCGAAGCCCTCCGTCGGGATGCCCGGGTAGGAGGTCAGCGGGGAGTGCGGGGCCGTGGGGCCCTGCGCCGCGAACGCGCCGAAGAAGTCGTACGTCATCGGCAGGTACCAGTCCAGGTGCTTTGCCGCCCCCGCGTAGTCCACCGCGTCGATCTTGCCGCCGTCGGAGCCGTCCGCGGTGATCGCCGAGGTGATCAGGTTGCCGTTCCCGAAGGACTTGCGCAGCTCGCCCAGCAGCTCGCCGTAGGCGTCCCGGCCGCTCGTGTCACAGGTCGGACCGCAGGCGTTGGGGTACTCCCAGTCGATGTCGATGCCGTCGAAGACATCGGCCCACCGCGGGTCCTCCACCAGGTCGTAGCAGGACTTCGCGAACGCGGCGGGGTTCTGCGCGGCCTCACCGAACCCGCCCGACCAGCTCCAGCCGCCGAACGACCAGAGGATCCTGATGTCCGGGTGGGGTTCCTTGAGCTTGCGCAACTGGTTGAAGTTGCCACGCAGTTCCTGGTCCCAGGTGTCGGCGACCCCGTCGACGGACTCCTCGGCGGTGTAGGCCTTCTCGTAGTCGGCGTAGGAGTCGCCGATCGCGCACTTGCCGTTCTGCACGTTCGGCCGCGGCGGGCGCCTGGAGCCGGGCGCGGGGACGGTGCAGTGTGAGCATCGTGGCTCCTCGTGGGGGAGGGCTGGTGCGTGGGGGGTGCAGGCCGAACGCCGGGCCGTACGTGCCCGGTTTGGCATGAACGCGGTAAGTCGTTCGCTGGAACCGTAGAAGGACTAGACCAGTTGGGTCAATGGTTCGGACCAGTTCACCGATCTTCGCGGAGCCCTCCAACCCCTCCGACCAGCCCGTCACCCCGTGACGGGAGGCATCCGATCGGGCATACTCAACCCGCCACAGCCGCTGACCCGCGCCCCCCGAGACCCGGGAGGGCAGGATCGGCTGGGCAGTCTGTTTTCCCCGGCTCCGTTCCGGGAGATCACCCGGCGGCGCCTCTCACACCCCGAGCGCGCGACCGTCGCAACGCCCGACAGGGAGGAGAGCGCCGTCATGTCCGACCGTGCCCCGCAGCCGGTGGAACGCCGTCTGCCCACCGAGGAGTCCCGGCAGCTCGTCGCGCTCGTCCGCGACATCGTGTCCAAGGAGATCGCCCCCCGGGCGGCCGAGGAGGAGGACGCGGGCCACTTCCCGCGCGAGGTCTTCACCCTCCTCTCCGCCTCCGGCCTCCTCGGGCTTCCCTACGGCTCCGCCCACGGCGGCGGCGACCAGCCCTACGAGGTCTACCTCCAGGTGCTGGAGGAGCTGGCCGCGGCCCGTCTCACCGTCGGCCTCGGCGTCAGCGTCCACTCCCTGGCCTGCCACGCGCTCGCCGGCTACGGCACCGAGCAGCAGCAGGCCGCGCACCTCCCGGCGATGCTCTCCGGCGGTCTGCTGGGCGCCTACTGCCTCTCCGAACCGGCCTCCGGCTCCGACGCCGCGTCCCTGCGCACCAGGGCCGTACGCGACGGCGAGGACTGGGTCATCACCGGCACCAAGGCGTGGATCACCCACGGCGGCGTGGCCGACTTCTACACCGTGCTCGCCCGCACCGGCGTCGACGGCCCCCGCGGGATCACGGCCTTCCTCGTCCCCGGCGACGCCGAAGGCCTGAACGCCGCGCTCCCCGAGAAGAAGATGGGGATGAAGGGCTCGCCCACGGCCCAGCTCAACTTCGACGGCGTACGGGTCGCGGACGAGCGCCGCGTCGGCGACGAGGGCCAGGGCTTCGCCATCGCCCTGTCCGCGCTCGACTCCGGCCGCCTGGGCATCGCCGCCTGCGCGATCGGGGTCGCCCAGGCGGCCCTGGACGAAGCCGTCCGGTACGCCACCGACCGGCGCCAGTTCGGCCGCCCCATCGCGGACTTCCAGGGGCTGCGCTTCATGCTCGCGGACATGGCCACCCAGATCGAGGCCGGCCGGGCGCTCTACCTGGAGGCGGCACGGCTGCGCGACGCGGGCGAGGTCTTCTCCCGCCAGGCGGCCATGGCAAAGCTCTTCTGCACGGACGCGGCCATGCGCGTGACCACCGACGCCGTCCAGGTGCTCGGCGGCTACGGCTACACGCTCGACTTCCCGGTCGAGCGGCTGATGCGCGAGGCCAAGGTGCTCCAGATCGTGGAAGGCACCAACCAGATCCAGCGCATGGTCATCGCGCGTCACCTCGCGGGGCCGGAGACCCGCTGACCTCTAGGGGGTGTCCGACCAGGCGGGGAGCGCGGCGGCCTGGTTCCACTCCTGGTCCCGGTAGCCCGGCACGGTCCGGCCGCTGCCGCGCCAGTCCCGCAGCAGGGCGCTGTAGATGGGTGGATCGACGGGGGAGGCCATCGGGGAGTTCCCCGTCGACCGGCGCAGCGGCTGCGGAACCGATTCTTCGGCGGCCGGAGGAGCGAGACGGCGGCGACCCGAGCCGACTGGTGAATGCAGCGTCGTCATGCGGGGTCAACGCGCCGGAGCGGGCCCGGGTCACTGCCGTCCCGAACCGAGTGCCAGTTCGGCGGGTGCCCGGGGGCGCACCCGCCCGGAACGTCCCTACGGCCGCAGGCGGCGGCTCAGGCGGCCTCGCGCCGCATCCGGGGCACCCGCAGCGGGCGGGAGCCGGGGCCGCCGGCGTGGGAGAAGGGTTGCATCCGCCAGTCGAGCCCCTGGGGGAGCGTCAGCAGCAGCGCCGCCTCCTGCTCCTGGGGCTCCAGCGTCTCGTCGGCGGGCCGGGCGTCCGCCGCGACGCGGCCGGTGCCGGAGCAGACGGTGAGCACGAACGGGTTCCACGGAGTGGGGCACCGGGCGTGCTCCGGCAGGACGTCCTCGTCGGCGAGCAGCGCGATCGGCTGGGCGCAGTCCGGGCAGACCACCCGGAACATCTCGAACATGTCGTACACATCGGCGCCGTCGTCCTCGTCGGGATCGACGGGCTCCGGTTCGGTACGTCCGGTGAGCTTCATGCTCTGCATGAGATCTTCCCCCCTCGGGTGGGCCGGCACAGCGCCACGGCCTCGACCACAGCAAGCACTTCCCTCCGCTCGCGGGCGGTAACCGCGCGGGGGCCCGCTACCGACCCGTAGCTCTGTGGTGTTCGTCACATGCCCCCCGCAGGTGCCGTTCCGTGACCCGCGCGACTGTGCCGACAGGCACTCGGGGCCATAGGTTGATCCGCATGGAGGAGCTGGACCGTCAGATCGTGGAGTTGCTCGTCAAGGACGGGCGGATGAGCTACACCGACCTGGGCAAGGCCACCGGCCTGTCCACCTCGGCCGTTCATCAGCGCGTCCGCAGGCTTGAGCAGCGCGGGGTGATCCGCGGCTATGCCGCGGTCGTCGACCCCGAGGCCGTCGGGCTGCCCCTCACCGCGTTCATCTCGGTGAAGCCGTTCGACCCCAGCGCGCCCGACGACATCGCGGAGCGGCTCGCGGGCGTACCGGAGCTGGAGGCCTGTCACAGCGTCGCCGGGGACGAGAACTACATCCTCAAGGTGCGCGTGGCGACCCCGCTGGAGCTGGAGCACCTGCTCACCAGGATCCGTACGCTGGCGGGCGTCTCGACCCGGACGACCGTGGTCCTGTCCACGCCGTACGAGGCGCGGCCCCCGCGCGTCTGAGGGGGCCGCGGGCCTGCCGGGACCCGGCAGGCGCGAGACTGGTCCCATGACCGAGAGCACCGCCCCCCAGAGCGCCCCCGAACACCGCACCCTCCTGCTGCGCGGGGGAGACGTCCACAGCCCGGCCGACCCGTTCGCCACCGCGATGGTCGTCGAACGCGGGCATGTCGCCTGGGTGGGCTCCGAAGGGGCCGCCGACGCCTTCGTCAGCGGCGTCGACGAAGTCGTCGACCTGGAGGGCGCCCTGGTCACCCCGGCGTTCACCGACGCCCACGTCCACACCACCGCCACCGGACTGGCCCTCACCGGACTCGACCTCTCCGGCGCCCGTACGCTCTCCGAAGCCCTCGGCCTCGTCCGTGCGTTCGCGAACCGGCGCGCCCCCTCCGACGTCCTGCTCGGGCACGGCTGGGACGCCGCGCGGTGGCCCGAACAGCGTCACCCCTCGCGTGCCGAGCTCGACGAGGCGTCGGGCGGCCGCGCCCTGTACCTGCCCCGGATCGACGTGCACTCCGCCGTCGTCACCACTGCCCTGCTGGACCTCGTCCCGGGCGTCACCGTGCTGGCCGGATACCACCCCGACGCGCCGCTGACCGGCGACGCCCACCACGCCGTACGCGCCGCCGCGCATGCCGCGCTCGCCCCCGCGCAGCGGACGGCCGCCCAGCGCGCCGCACTCGACCACGCCGCCTCCCTCGGCATCGGCGCCCTCCACGAGTGCGGCGGACCCGAGATCTCCGACGAGGAGGACTTCACCTCGCTCCTGGCCCTCGCCGCCGAGCGGCCCGGGCCCCGGGTCTTCGGCCTCTGGGCCGAGGAGATCGCCGACGAGAAGGGTGCCCGCCGCATCCGGGAGCTCGGCGCGATCGGCGCGGCCGGAGACCTCTTCGTGGACGGCTCCCTCGGCTCGCACACCGCCTGCCTGCACGAGCCGTACGCCGACGACCCGCAGACCGGCACCGCCCACCTGGACGCCGCCCGGATCGCCGCCCATGTCACCGCCTGCACCGAGGCCGGCCTCCAGGCGGGCTTCCACGCCATCGGCGACGCGGCCGTCACCGCCGTCGTGGAGGGCGTACGGGCCGCCGCCGGGACGCTCGGCCTCGCCCGGATCCGCGCCGCCCGCCACCGGGTCGAGCACGCCGAGATGCTCACCCCCGAGACGATCGCCGCCTTCGCCGAGCTGGGGCTCACCGCCTCCGTCCAGCCCGCCTTCGACGCCGCCTGGGGCGGCCCCGAGGGCATGTACGCCCAGCGCCTGGGCGCGCCGCGGGCCGCTACCCTGAACCCGTACGCCGCCCTCCTGCGCGCCGGAGTGCCGCTCGCCTTCGGTTCCGACAGCCCGGTCACCCCGCTCGACCCGTGGGGGACCGTCCGGGCCGCCGCCCACCACCGCACCCCCGGGCACCGCATCTCCGTCCGGGCCGGCTTCACCGCGCACACCCGGGGCGGCTGGCGGGCCATCGGCCGCGACGACGCCGGGCTCCTGGTGCCGGGTGCGCCCGCCGACTACGCCGTCTGGCGGACCGCCGAACTCCTGGTCCAGGCCCCCGACGACCGGGTCGCCCGGTGGTCCACGGATCCCCGTTCCGGAACGCCCGGGCTGCCGGATCTGACCCCCGGCGCCGAACTGCCGGTCTGCCTGCGGACGGTGGTCTCCGGACAAACGGTCTACGTGCGCCCGAACGAGTGACGTCGGGGGATTCCGTACCGCCGATCGATGGCTCGGGCACGCGTTCACGACCTGCGTATCCCGGGCATTGACCAGGCGATATGGGCAAAAGCCGCAGGTCGCACGGGTGTTGACAGAACGCGCCCACGGGCCGGTAGGTTCGGCCGGGTCCACCACAGGACGTCCGACCGGTGAAACCTCCACGCAGTCGTCGAACGCCGCTGGGTCATGGGGTGGTGTGCCGCACCGGCTCACCACCCCTGACAGCCAGGTTCAGCGCCCGCGCCTCGGGGGCGAGGGAAGGTTTCAGCCGGACGGAGGGTGCGACCCGGGTGGGGCCCGGACGTTCAGTAGACAACGGCTTTCGGTCGACCCGCAGCCAGCGGGCCCCAGGTCGGCCCGAAGGGCGCCGGGCCCCGATCCGCAGTTCCGCACGTGTCGTCACGTGCTTCTGTCCGCAGTTCCCTCCTTCTGCCCGGCCTGTGCCACGCGCCCGCAGGGCCGCGTAGGAGCCCAGCGGCGGTGCGCTGGATATGGTGTCCCCCTGTGTACGGACTTTAAGGGGCAGTAGTGAACGACGGCGGTCAGAGGCAGTTCGGCCCGCTCGGCAAGGTCCTGGTGATCATTCCGACCTACAACGAGGTCGAGAACATCAGGCCGATCGTCGACCGGGTGCGCACGGCCGTGCCGGATGCCGACATCCTGGTGGCCGACGACAACAGCCCCGACGGCACCGGAAAGGCGGCCGACGAGATCGCGACCGCCGACGAGCAGGTCCACGTCCTGCACCGCAAGGGCAAGGAAGGGCTCGGCGCCGCCTACCTCGCGGGCTTCGCCTGGGGCACCGAGCGCGGCTACGGCGTCCTCGTCGAGATGGACGCCGACGGCTCCCACCAGCCCGAGGAGCTGCCCCGGCTGCTCACCGCGCTCAAGGGCGCCGACCTCGTCCTCGGCTCCCGCTGGGTACCCGGCGGCCGGGTCGTCAACTGGCCCAAGAGCCGCGAGGTCATCTCCCGCGGCGGCAGCCTGTACTCCCGCCTCGCACTCGGCCTCTCGGTCCGCGACGTCACCGGCGGTTACCGCGCCTTCCGGACCGAGACCCTCCAGGGCCTCGGGCTCGACGAGGTCGCCTCCCAGGGGTACTGCTTCCAGGTCGACCTGGCCCGCCGCTCCGTCGAGGCCGGCTACCACGTGGTCGAGGTTCCCATCACCTTCGTGGACCGCGAGGTCGGCGACTCCAAGATGAGCCGGGACATCCTCGTCGAGGCGCTGTGGCGGGTCACCGCCTGGGGCGTCACCTCCCGCGCCAACAAGGTCCTGGGCCGCAGGAAATCCTGACCCCCCGGCGTGCACGGGTCGGTCCATGATCACCCCCTTACGCCGCTTCCACCTCCGTACGGGCACACTGGTTGCATGACGACCGGCACTCCGCCCCCGACCCGTCCCCGGCGCTCGCGCGCCCGTAGATTCCTGCCGCTGGCCCTCGCCGCCTGGCTGGTCCTGGAGATCTGGCTCCTGACCGTGGTCGCCTCGGCCGCCGGCGGGCTCACCGTCCTGCTGCTCCTGGTCGCCGGGGCGGTGCTCGGCACCGTGGTGATCAAGCGCGCCGGGCGCCGCGCCTTCAAGAACCTCACCGAGACCCTTCAGCAGATGCCGGGGCAGCCCGGCGCCACGGAGGCCCCGCAGGTCACCGGCGGGAAGGCCTCCAAGGGCAACGGGCTGCTGATGCTCGGCGGCCTGCTGCTCCTGATCCCCGGCCTGATCTCGGACGTGGCCGGCCTCCTCCTGCTGGTCCCGCCGATCCGCACCCTGATCAGCCGCCGTGCGGAACGGACCCTGGAGCGCCGCATGCGGGCCGCGTCCCCCGGCGGCCTCTCGGATGCCTTCCAGCAGGCCCGTATGCACCGGCCGGACGGAAAGGTCGTCCAGGGGGAAGTCATCCGCGAGGACGGCACGCGGCCCCCTTCCCGCCCCTCAGGCCCCGACGACGACCCCCGGGGCCCGCGCCCGCCGCTCACCCCCTGACGTCGGACATGCGGCGTCGGACATGCCAAGAGCCGCGGGCCGTGACACATGTTCTGTGTCACGGCCCGCGGCTCTTGCTGCTGTGCTGTTGTCGCGCTCGGTGCGGTGGTTTCGCTGAGTGCGGTGATACGCGGTGCGGTGGCGCTACGCGGGTCAGGCAGACTTCCTGCTGTCCCGCGGGTGCACGGCGATGTTCATGGCTCCGGAGCGCAGAACCGCCAGCCTCTCGGCCAGCACCTCCTCCAGCTCCTCGCGGGTGCGCCGCTCCATGAGCATGTCCCAGTGCGTACGCGCAGGCTTGCCCTTCTTCTCCTCGGGGCCATCCCCGTCCACCAGGAGTGCCTGGGCGCCGCACGCCTTGCACTCCCACTCCGGCGGAATCTCCGCCTCCACCGAGAACGGCATCTCGAATCGATGTCCGTTCTGGCATGCGTACTCCACCGCCTGGCGCGGGGCC
The DNA here is from genome assembly GCF_040613515.1 of Streptomyces sp. NPDC006261. Lineage (NCBI taxonomy): Bacteria > Bacillati > Actinomycetota > Actinomycetes > Kitasatosporales > Streptomycetaceae > Streptomyces > Streptomyces sp. NPDC006261. The sequence goes on along the minus strand of NZ_JBEXSI010000030.1, from coordinate 38,868 downwards.
AGATCGATGCCGCGGTCCGTCTCGTAGCTGGTAACCACAAGTCGCGTGCCGCGAAGAGCTCGCTCACTCATGAATCGTGCCTCCCGGGCTTGTCGCCCACAGGACAAAATGTCGCTGTCGTCGTCATCCGGTCAACGTCCGGTCGCTGGCAAAGATTCCCGTCGCCGGTCATGCGTCGCCCGTTCGTGCCGCTGCTTTGTCTGGGTTGAGTACCCACCCTTGCCCGGTTTGTCACCTCTGGAGGGTGTTGTCACCCAACGGTTGAGCTGCTTCCACTCGCAGTAACGGTCCTCCGGGCAGGCCAAAGGCGTACACTACCGGCCTTTGACTTCAACGTCTAAACCCGTTCCGGCACGGGGTTGCCCGCGGCTGCGATCGCACGCCGTACGGGCACCCGCGCGAGCAGCACCGCGCCGAGGGCGAAGAACACGATCAGGGAGATGATCGCCTCCCGGTAACTGCCGGTCAGCTGGTACGCCAGACCGAACACCAGGGGCCCCAGCCAGCTCAGACCACGGTCGCTCATCTCGTACGCCGAGAAGTATTCGGCCTCCTTGCCCCGCGGCACCAGATGGGAGAACAGGGAGCGGGACAGGGCCTGGCTGCCGCCCAGCACCAGTCCGATGGCTGCCGCGAGAACGAAGAAGAAGACGGGCGCGTCGGCGGGCAGCAGGTAGGCGGCGATCAGGATCGCGGTCCACACGACGAGCGAGCCCAGGATCGTGCGCTTGGCGCCGTACACCCGCGCGAGCCGCCCCATGGAGAGCGCCCCCGCCACCGCCAGGATCTGCACCAGCAGGACGGCGACGATCAGGGTCGTCTGGTCGAGGCCCAGCTCCTCGGAGCCATACAGGGAGGCCTGGGAGATCACCGTCTGGATGCCGTCGTTGTAGACGAGGTACGCGAGCAGGAACGAGAGCGTCAGCGGATGGCGCCGCATGTCCTTCAGGGTCGCCCGCAGCTGTTTCCAGCCGGAACCGACCGCCCCCTCGCCGTCCGGCGCTACCCGCCGGTCGCGCAGCCGGCGCAGCGGTACGAGTGTGAACGCGCCCCACCACACACCCGCCGACGCGAGGCAGATCCGTACCGCGTCGGACTCCGCGAGTCCGAAGGACTCATGGCCGGTGTACAGGATCAGGTTGAGGACGAGGACCAGGGCGCCCGAGGTGTAGCCGAAGGCCCAGCCGCGCGAGGAGACCGCGTCCCGCTCCTCCGGCTCGGCGATCTGCGGCAGATAGGCGTTGTAAAGGACCATCGACACGGAGATCGACGCGTTGGCCACGATCAGCAGGAACGCGCCCAGCAGATAACGGTGGCCGTCCAGGAAGAACATCCCCGCTGTCGCCGCGGCACCTGTATAGGCGGCCGCCGCCAGCAGTGGCTTCTTACGGCCCGTACGGTCCGCTGCCGCGCCCACGATCGGCATCAGGATCACGGCCACGACGATGGAGGCCGACACCGAGTACGCGAACAGCGAGCCCGCGCGCACGGGTATGCCCAGCGGGTGGACGAAGCCCTCGGCATCGGCCGCCGCCTTGGCGATCGACGTCAGATACGGACCGAGGAAGACGGTCAGCACGCTGGTGGAGTAGACGGAACAGGCGAAGTCGTAGAAGTACCAGCCGTGCTGTTCACGCTTGAGGGCGGCTGCCGACCCCTTGCCCGGTGGCTGCCCCGCCGGATCGGCCGTCCCTGTGGTCCCGGTGCTCAACCCGCGCCCCCTCGATCGTCGCGTGCGGACGCGGACGGGCCCGGCGTCAGGCCCAGGCCCCTCGCTCGCTCAGCACCGTACGCAGCGTCTCGATGTGATCGGTCATGATGCCATCCACCCCGAGGTCCAGGAGGGCCGCCATCCGTTCGGGCTCGTTGACCGTCCAGACGTGCACCTGGAGCCCCAGCGCGTGCGCCGTACGCACGAAGCGCGCGTCGACGACCGGGATGCCGCTCTGCCGCTCCGGAACCTGCGCGCAGACCGCGCCCGCGCGCAGCGCCGCGGCGATCCCGTACGAGCGCAGCCGCAGCCCCAGGACCCCGCGTACCCCGTACGAGGTGGCCAGGCGCGGGCCCGCCAGGCGGTGCGCACGGGCCACCCGGGACTCCGAGAACGAGCCGACGCAGACCCGGTCCCAGGCGTCGGTCCTGCGGATCAGCTCCAGGAGGGGTTCCAGCGCCGGCTCCGCCTTGACGTCCACGTTCCAGCGGGCCTCGGGGAACTCCTCCAGCAGTTCCTCGAAGAGAGGGAGGGGCTCGGTGCCCCCGATCCTGGCCCCGCGCACCTCACTCCATGGCAGCGCGGAGATCCTGCCCCGGGCGTCGGTGACCCGGTCGAGCGTCGCGTCGTGGAAGGCGACGAGGCGGCCGTCCGCCGTGGTGTGGACGTCGGTCTCGAAGTAGCGGTAGCCCGCGGCGGCCGCCCGGCGGAAGGCGGCCGCGCTGTTCTCCACGCCGTCCGCCGCCCCGCCGCGGTGGGCGAAGGCGAGTGTCGACGGGTGGTCGAGATAGGGGTGGCGGCTCGGTTTCACTGCGGCAGTATGGCCTGCCCGGACGGAGGGGTGGCAAGGGGGCCGGGTCCGGCGGGAGACGCGGGGGTGACCGTCGCCGCGGCGGGAGCGGGGAGTTCGAAGACCCGCAGGAAGAGCTGGGCCAGCGGGCCGATCGCCAGGGCGTACAGGACCGTACCGGCCCCCAGTGAGCCGCCCAGCAGGAAGCCGGTGACGACGACGGCCACCTCGATCCCCGTACGGACCAGCCGGATGGAGCCGCCCGTGACCCGGTTCAGCCCGGTCATCAGCCCGTCGCGCGGGCCGGGGCCGAAGCGGGCCGAGATGTAGAGCCCGGTCGCCACCCCGTTGAGCACGATGCCCAGGACCATCACCGGGATCCGGATCCCGAAGCCGTCGAGATCGCCGACGAGGGCGAGCGTCCCGTCCATCGCCAGGCCGACCACGAAGACGTTCGAGACGGTGCCGAGCCCCGGGCGCTGCCGCAGCGGTATCCACAGCAGCAGCACGATCGCGCCGACGATGATCGAGACGACGCCTATCGAGATGCCGGTCAGCTCGGTGAGGCCCTGGTGCAGGACGCCCCACGGCTCCAGGCCGAGTCCGGCGCGGACAAGGAGCGCCGAACTCGCCCCGTACAGCGTCAGACCGACGTACAGCTGGACCAGCCGCCGGGTGAGGTGGGTGGCGCTCCGGGCGGTGGTGTCGGACACGTGTTGCCCCCTGGTGTGGTGGTAGTGGACTGCTGCATGTCACCCTGTGGCAGGGGATCGGTAGCCAACCATGGCCAATCCGAGGAAGGTGGACTGATTTCGATGGCTCAGTGGACTTCGACGGTGGGGGCGGCTCAGCTCGCCCGGCAGCTCCAGGCCCAGCACCCCCGGCCCACCGGCCCGGCCGGACGGAAGCCGCCCGCCTACCGCGCGCTCGCCGACGGCGTGCGGCTGCTGGTGCTGGAGGGCCGGGTCCCGGTCGCCGCCCGGCTGCCCGCCGAACGTGAACTCGCCCTCGCCCTCTCCGTCAGCCGCACCACCGTCGCCGCCGCCTACGAGGCGCTGCGCGCGGAGGGGTTCCTGGAGTCGCGGCGCGGCGCGGGCAGCTGGACCGCCGTCCCGGCCGGGAACCCGCTGCCCGCCCGCGGCCTCGAACCCCTGCCCCCGGAGTCGCTCGGCTCGATGATCGACCTCGGCTGCGCCTCCCTGCCCGCCCCCGAGCCCTGGCTGACCCGCGCCTTCCAGGGGGCGGTGGAGGAGCTGCCGCCGTACGCCCACACGCACGGCGACTACCCGGCCGGGCTGCCCGCGCTGCGTCAGACGATCGCCGACCGCTACACCGCGCTCGGCATCCCCACGATGCCCGAACAGATCATGGTCACCACCGGTGCGATGGGCGCCATCGACGCCATCTGCCACCTCTTCGCGGGCCGCGGAGAACGGATCGCGGTGGAGTCCCCTTCGTACGCCAACATCCTCCAGCTGATGCGGGAGACGGGCGCCCGCCTCGTCCCGGTCGCGATGGAGGAGGGCATCGGCGGCTGGGACATGAACCGGTGGCGCCAGGCGCTGCGGGACTCGGCCCCCCGGCTCGCCTATGTGGTGGCCGACTTCCACAACCCGACCGGCGCACTCGCCGACGAGCAGCAGCGGCGGGACCTGGTCGACGCCGCCCGCTCCGCCGGCACCGTCCTCGTCGTCGACGAGACGATGACCGAGCTCCGGCTGGACGCCGACATCGCCATGCCCCGCCGGGTCTGCGCCTTCGACCCGGCCGGCAGCACGGTGCTCACCGTCGGTTCGGCCAGCAAGGCGTTCTGGGCCGGGATGCGGATCGGCTGGGTCCGGGCGGCCCCGGACGTCATTCGCTCCCTGGTCTCCGCCCGTGCCTACGCGGACATGGGCACCCCGGTCCTGGAACAGCTCGCCATCGACTGGCTGATGGGTACGGGCGGCTGGGAGCAGGCGGTCGAGATCCGCCGGGACCAGGCAAGGGAGAACCGTGACGAGCTGGTCGCGGCCGTGCGCCGGGAGCTGCCGGACTGGGAGTTCGCGGTGCCGCGTGGCGGCCTGACCCTCTGGGTGCGCACGGGCGGCCTCTCCGGCTCCCGGCTGGCGGTGGCGGGCGAGCGCGTCGGCGTACGGGTGCCCTCCGGCCCGCGGTTCGGGGTCGACGGGGCGTTCGAGGGTTATGTGCGGCTGCCGTTCACGGTGGGCGGCCCGGTCGCGGAGGAGGCGGCGGTGCGGCTCGCGGCGGCGGTGGAGCTGGTGCGGTCGGGGGCGGGCGCGGGGGCGGACGCGCCACGGAGTTTCGTGGCCTGAGGGCCACGGGGAACGCCTGCGGGCGGGGAGCCGGCTGTCCGGCCCGTCTCCCCGCCCGCTGGGTCCTGCCTGCTGACGGGGGGCTCACCCCTCGGCGATCGCCGCCTGCGCCTTGGCCAGCTGCCCGGTCGGCGCCGCCTTCTCGGCCACCGGCACCTGCGCGGTGTCTTCGCCGTCGGCCGGTGCGTCGGGCTCGGCGGCCGGCTGCGGGGCGGAGGCGCCCGGCCGCTCCGGCAGCACGCCCAGCACCGCCTGCCGGTGCGTCTCGCTGGTGGCGTCGTCGTACGGGTCCGGGGTCGCCGGAACCTGGAGGCGCAGGACCGGCCCGGTGCCCAGGCGCGCGTACCCCCGACCCGCAGGGGCCTCCGGCGGCGGGGTCGTGTTCGGCCCGTCGCCCAGCACGGCGGTGATCTGCTCGCGGGACGCGGGGCCGAGGACGACGCGGGCCCGGGTGTGGGTCCGTACGGTCTCGGTGAGGGTCTCCAGGGCGTCGAACTGGTCGGCCAGGACGACGGTGACCCCGGCCGCCCGCCCGTGCCGCAGCGGCACCTGGAGCAGCTCCTGCGGGTCGGGCCTGCCGTCGGCCGCCGCGAGGTGGCCGAGGACGCCGGGCCGGTCCAGCAGGATCCAGAGCGGGCGCTTGATGTCCTCGGGGACGGGGTGGCCCCCTTGCCTGGCCCGGTTGGCGAAGATCAGCCGCCGTTCCGTCTCGTGTGCCGCCCACTCCAGGGTGGCCAGCGCCCCGCTGAGGCCGGACTCCACGGCGAGGACACCGGCGCAGCCGATGAGGGCGCCGTACTCACCCGTCCCGCTGCCGTCGACGATGAGGACATCGCCCTGCTGGAGGGCCTGGAGGGCGATGGAGCGGACCAGGGTGGTGGTGCCGCTGCCGGGCTGTCCGACGGCCAGGAGGTGGGGTTCGGTGGAGCGGTTGCCGGTCCGCCAGACGACAGGGGAGGCGTCCACGGTCGTGTCGCCGTCGCGCACCGGGACGGTGCGCCGGACCGCGTCGGGGTCGGTGAAGCCGAGGACCGTCTCGCCGGGGGCGGTGACGAAGCGCTGGGCGGCGATCGAGGTCGACAGGGGGGCCGGGACGCTCATGACGAGGCGGTTGGCCTCCTCGTCCCAGGCGAAGTGGTACTCGCGGGTGCGGCCCGACTTCGTGTGCAGCAGCTGTTCGATCCGCGACCGCGCGGCGGCCTCGCCGTCGGTGAAGTACGCCGGGTAGGAGACCTGGAGGCGGCAGATCCGCCCGTCGGCGTCGAAGGCGTACCCGTCGAAGGCCTTCTCCCAGTCGCCGCCGTGGGCGAAGAGCGGGTCGGGATCGTCGGGCACCGAGAAGTACGGCACCAGCGCCTCGTACAGCGCGCGGAGGCGGGTGGACTCCGCCTCGTCCGGGCCGGCCTTCACGGCGGTCCGCTCCCGCCCCTTCCACGCGGCGGCGCCCATCACCGTGATCAGGGCCAGGATCGGCCCGTACGGCACGAGCGCCACTGCCAGTACGCAGGACGCGGCCAGGAACAGCTTGGGACCACGCCGTTCCCTGGGTGTCGCGGCCCACTTCTGCCGGCCCGAGACGGCCAGCAGCCGCAGACCACGCAGGATCGTGATCAGCGGATGGAGCACATCGGTGGCACTGTCGGCGGCCGTACGCGCGATCTCTCTGCCGCGAGTGATCGAAGCGCCGCCGCTGCTCAGAATGCGGGGGAGTGGTCGCCGTGCCACAGCTGTCTCCTGAAGGGGTGGGAGCGGTTGCGGAGCGTCAGAACTTGATCCCGCCCAGCAGACCGGCGAGGCTCGCCCCGCCTGCCGTGATGCTCGGCGCGATCGCGGTGCCGGCCAGGTAGAAGCCGAACAGCGCGCAGACGATGGCGTGGGACGCCTTGAGCCCGTCCTTCTTGAAGAACAGGAAGACGACGATGGCGAGCAGTACCACGCCCGAGATGGAAAGGATCATGAGCGGATCTCCTGGTTGAGGGGACAGTCACCATGAGTCCTTCCAGGATCACGCGAAGTATCTATACGATAAAAGGTGTATTCGGGTGAATGCATAGCATTTTCACTTGACTGGCCGAGGGGAGCCTGTGGTCCGCGCGCGGTATTTCGCAGTCCGTGCCGGGCAGGAGTCACCCGCGGTGATCTTCTGCCGTATCCGGGCCCGGTCATGTCCGACCCGGAGCAGTACCCTGTCGATTCACTCGTACGGCCCCGTGCCGTACACCCCCCGGTCAACAGCGGCGGCGAGAGCCGCCGCACGGTCAAGGAAGGCGGCCCGCGCGATGAGCGAAACTCCCGATCCCGAGGTGGTCGAGCTGGCGACCAAGGTCTTCGACCTGGCCCGCACGGGCGAGACAGAGGCGCTCGCCGCGTACGTCGACGCCGGCGTCCCCGCCAACCTCACCAACGACCGGGGCGACTCGCTGCTGATGCTCGCCGCCTACCACGGGCACGCCGAGGCGGTCACCGCCCTCGTCGCCCGCGGCGCCGACCCGGACCGGTCCAACGACCGCGGCCAGACCCCGCTGGCCGGAGCCGTCTTCAAGAGTGAGGACGCCGTCGTCGAGGCCCTCCTCGCCGCGGGCGCCGACCCCGCCGCCGGAACACCGTCCGCGTGGGACACGGCCCAGATGTTCGGCAAGGCCGACCTGCTGGAACGCTTCGGTGCCCGTTGAGGGGGCGGCGGGCGCACCTGCGGGCGTGTCCGCCGAGAGGACCGCTGACCGGTCCGTCGTAAATGTGGTCGCGGTGGCGAAATGGCTGGGTCATCATGACGTCGCGGGTCCGTTTCGGGCCACCGACGAGAGGCAGAGGAAGATGCTCTACACCAAGCACCGGACGGCGGTCGGCCGATCATGTCGCTGCGCGGCGTAGGAGTGTCCCCCGGACACCCCCTCGTGCCCACGGGGCACGAGGCACTGCACAGTCCCGGTTGCGTCGACAGCTTGATGTGAGGCTTTCTCCCATGTTCGATCCGTTCATAGCGCCGAGCGGCACCCTGCTCGGCCTGCTGCAGAGGGGCCGCGGCGACGGCACGCTCCACGCGCTCGCCGCACCGCGCCCCGAGGCCCTCGCGGCCCTCAACCACTGCGTCGTGAGCGACCCCCGTCACGACTGGCAGGTGGAGAACCGCTCCCTCTACTACGCACGCCTGTACCTGGATCTCGACGGCGGTGTCGAGGAGATCGAGCGCCACCTCGGTGACCCCGACGATCACACGGACACCGACGACTCCCGTACCGGCCTCGCGCTCTCCGTTCTCGGCCACCTCGCTTCCTACGGACGTGACGACGCCCTGGCGCTGCTCCGCCGCTACGCGGCCACCGGGTCCAACTGGGCCTGGGCCCTGGACGAGCTCGCCCTGCGCGACGACGACGCGGGCCTGCGCTCCCTCGCCCTGCCCGTCCTGGGACGCTTCCCGGCCACCGCGGAAGGCACCGCCGAGCTCGCCGCCGCCGTACGCGACTCCTTCGAGCCGCGACCCTGGCGGCTCTGGGCCGACGACCCGCGCGAAGTGGTCGGCGCCCGCGTTCGGGCCGCCACCGAACAGGGCTCGTTCGACCGCTGGCAGCGCCAGATGCGCCCCGGTGGCCCCCGCCCCGGCTGGAGCGTCCAGGCCGTCTTCGACTGGGCCCAGCAAGCCCTGGAGCGCGGCAGTGAACTGCACGTCCCCGCAGCCCGCTGCCTCTCCGCCGTCGCCGGACCCGACGACCGTCCCCAGATCATCGAGGCCGCCCGCAACGGCTCCGAAGGCGCCCGCTGCGCCGCCCTGCACTACCTCGCCGAGGCGGCCGACCCAGCCGTCCTCGACCTCATCGAGGCCGCCGCCCTCAGCCCCGCCCGTACGGTCGCCGACGCGGCCGTCGCCGCCTTCGAGCGGATGGCCGGGGACGACGCCGTGGAACGCGCCCGGCGCTGGGCCCGGCGGCCCGACGCCCTCGGCGCCTCCGCCGCGGGGATCCTCGCCTGCCGCGGCACCGCCCAGGACGCTCCCCAAGTCCTCGGCGCGCTGCGGGAGGCCGTACGCGGCGACGGCCCCGACGCCCCCCGGCTCTGGACCCTCGTGGACGGCACCGGCCGCCTCGGTATCGCCTGCGCCGCCCCCGTACTGCGCCACGTCTACCGGGAGACGTCCTCCTCGCACCTGCGCGGCCGGGCCGCCCGGGCTCTCGCCGCCACCGACCCCTCCTTCGCGACCGGCTTCGCGGTGGAGTGCCTGTGGGACTGCGAGGAGACCACCCGCGAGGTGGCCGCCCTGCACGCCGAGACCGGAGACATCCGCGTCGCCGAACGCCTGCGCCGGCTCGCCGCCGACCCGGCCGAGGAGGCCGAGGTGCAGACCGCCGTACGGAGCCGGATCGGACCGGACGCACCGGCGCTCTGATCTTGCGCTTGTGTGGGGAGGGGAGTTGTCAGACCCCCCTCCTACGCTTCTCACCATGGACATCAACGCGTGGTGGGGGCTCGTCGGACGGGCACGTGAGGCGGCCGGGGACCGGGCGGACGACCGGGACCTGCCCGACGACCCCCTGCCGGGTGCGCTGACCGATGTGCTCGCGGCACTGGAGCCCGCCGAGCTCGTCGACTTCGCCGTGACGGCGTACGAGGTGACCGCGTCCGCCTACCGGTGGCCCTTGTGGAACGCGGCCTACCTCATCGAGGGCGGCTGCGGTGACGACGGATTCATGGACTTCCGCGACGGGCTCGTCCTGCTGGGGCGGGAGGTCTTCACCCGGGCGGTGGTTGAGCCCGACTCGCTGGCCGGGCTGCCCGTCGTGGTCCGCATGAGCCGTGAGGAGAGCGGCTGGATCGGCTACGAGTCGCTGGACGGGCCGGTGAAGGAGGCGTACGCACGCGCCGGGGGAGCGGCGGACGCCTTCCACGCGGCCGTTGAGGCGGCCGGCCGCGGCCGGATACGGACCGGGGAGCCGGGCGGCGACACCTGGGACGCCGAGGACGCCGACCTCACCCGGCGCCACCTGCCCCGGCTGGCGGCGCTCTTCCTGGACTGAGCGGGGCCGTCTCTTCCTGCGGGTTCGTGCCCGCGGGAACAGAATGGCGCCATGACCGGACGCTGGGAGTTCTGGATCGACCGGGGCGGCACCTTCACCGACGTGGTGGGCCGCCGCCCCGACGGCCGGCTGGTCACCCGCAAGCTCCTCTCGCACGACCCCGACCGCTACGACGACGCGGCCGTCGCCGGAATCCGCCTGCTCCTCGGCCTCGGCGACGGTGAACCCGTGCCCGCCGACCGGGTCGCCGCCGTCCGGATGGGCACCACCGTCGCCACCAACGCCCTGCTGGAGCGGCGCGGCGAGCCGACCGTCCTGCTCATCACCGAGGGCTTCCGGGACGCGCTGCGGATCGCGTACCAGAACCGCCCCCGCCTCTTCGACCGCCACATCGTCCTCCCGGAGGCCGTCCACGAGCGCGTGATCGAGGTCCCCGAACGTGTCGACGCCCAGGGGCACACCGTACGGCCCCTCGAACTCGACGCCGTACGCGAGCAGTTGCGCGCCGCGCACGCCGACGGGCTGCGCAGCGCCGCAGTCGTCCTGATGCACGGCTACCGTCACCCCGCCCACGAGAGGGCCGTCGCGGAAGCGGCCCGCGAGGCCGGGTTCACCCAGGTGAGCAGCTCCCACGAGGTCAGCCCGCTGATCAGACTCGTCCCCCGCGGCGACACCACGGTCGTCGACGCCTACCTCTCACCCGTCCTGCGCCGGTACGTCGACGAGGTCGCCGCCCGCCTGGAAGGCATCCGGCTCCTGTTCATGCAGTCCAACGGCGGACTGCGCGAGGCCGCCCGGTTCCGCGGCAAGGACGCCGTCCTCTCCGGCCCGGCCGGGGGCGTCGTCGGCATGGTCCGCACGTCGCAGCAGGCCGGGCACGGCCGCGTGATCGGCTTCGACATGGGCGGCACCTCCACCGACGTGTCGCACTACGCGGGGGAGTTCGAAAGGGAGCTGGGCACCCAGGTCGCCGGGGTGCGGATGCGCGCCCCGATGATGAGCATCCACACCGTCGCGGCGGGCGGCGGCTCCCTGCTCCACTTCGACGGCCGCCGCTACCGCGTCGGGCCCGACTCCGCAGGCGCCGAACCGGGCCCCGCCTGCTACCGCCGCGGCGGCCCCCTCACCGTCACCGACGCCAACGTCATGCTCGGCCGCATCCAGCCCGCCCACTTCCCCGCCGTCTTCGGCCCCGACGGCGACCAGCCGCTCGACGCCGACACCGTCCGCGAGCAGTTCGCGGACCTCGCCGACGAGATCGGACGGGCCACCGGGCAGGACCGGCCGGCCGAGGCCGAGGTGGCGGCGGGCTTCCTGGAGATCGCCGTGCTCGACATGGCCAACGCCGTCAAGAAGATCTCCGTGCAGCGCGGCCACGACATCACCCGCTACGCCCTCACCGGCTTCGGCGGCGCGGGCGGCCAGCACGTCTGTGCCGTCGCCGACGCGCTGGGCATCGACACCGTCCTCGTACCGCCGCTCGCCGGGGTGCTCTCCGCGTACGGCATCGGCCTGGCCGACGCCACCGCGATGCGCGAACAGTCCGTGGAGGCGGAACTCGGCGAGACCGTACGGGAACGGGTCGAACAGCTCTGCGGGGAGCTGGCCGAACGCACCCGGGAGAACCTGCGCGCCGACGGAGTGCCCGATTCCGCGATCGGCACGCGCGCCCGGGTCCTGCTGCGGTACGCGGGGACGGACGCGGCGCTCGCCGTGGCCCTGGACTCCGTGTCCGCGATGAGCGAGGAGTTCACCGCCGCGCACCGGACCCGGTTCGGCTTCACGATGGACAAGCCGATCGTGGTCGAGACGGTCTCGGTGGAGGCCACGGGGACAACAGGGGAGCACGGCTCCGAGCGCCATGACCCCGCACCCCGCGAGGGTCCACTCCGGCCCCGCGACACCGTCACGATGTACGCCGGGGGCCGGGAGCAGCAGGCCCCCCTCCACCGGCGCGAGGACCTCCACCCCACCGACACCGTCACCGGGCCCGCCGTCGTCGCGGAGGACGACGCCACCACCGTGGTCGACCCCGGCTGGCAGGCGGCGGGCAGCACCACCGGGCACCTGGTGCTCACCCGCGCCCGCCCCCGGCCGGACCGGACGGCGGTCGGCACCCGCGTGGACCCGGTGATGCTGGAGGTCTTCAACAGCCTCTTCATGTCGATCGCCGAACAGATGGGCGTCCGCCTGGAGAACACCGCCCACTCGGTCAACATCAAGGAGCGCCTCGACTTCTCCTGCGCCCTGTTCGACGCCGACGGCAACCTGATCGCCAACGCTCCGCACATCCCGGTGCACCTCGGCTCCATGGGCGAGTCCATCAAGGAGGTGCTCCGGCGCAACGAGGGCACCCTGCGCCCCGGGGACGTGTACGCCATCAACGACCCGTACCACGGGGGCACGCACCTGCCCGATGTCACCGTGGTGACCCCCGTGTTCGAGGAGGACGGGCTCCGCTTCCTGGTGGCCTCGCGCGGCCACCACGCCGAGATCGGCGGCACCACCCCCGGCTCCATGCCCGCCTTCAGCCGGACGATCCACGAGGAGGGCGTGCTCTTCGACAACTGGCTCCTGGTCCGCGACGGCACGCTCCGCGAGGCCGAGACCCGCGAACTGCTCACCTCCGCCCCGTACCCCTCCCGCTCCCCGGACACCAACCTCGCCGACCTCCGTGCCCAGATCGCCGCCAACGAGAAGGGCGTCGCGGAGCTCCGTCGCATGACCGACCAGTTCGGGGCCGACGTCGTGCAGGCCTATATGGGGCACGTCCAGGACAACGCGGAGGAGTCCGTACGCCGGATCATCGCCGGGCTCCACGACGGCAGCTTCCGCTACGAGACCGACGCCGGAGCTGTCATCCAGGTGGCGCTCACCGTCGACCGCGACGCCCGTAGTGCCGTCCTCGACTTCACCGGCACCTCGCCGCAGCAGCCCGGTAACGCCAACGCCCCCCGCTCGGTGGTGATGGCCGCCGTCCTGTACGTCTTCCGCACCCTCGTCGGGGAGGACATCCCGCTCAACAGCGGTTGCCTGAAGCCGCTGGACGTGCGGATTCCGCCCGGATCGATGCTCGACCCCACCTACCCGGCGGCGACCGTCGCGGGCAATGTGGAAACCTCCCAGGCCGTCACCGGAGCCCTGTACGGAGCGCTCGGCGGCCAGGCCGAGGGGTCGGGCACCATGAACAACCTCACCTTCGGCAACGACCGCGTCCAGTACTACGAGACGGTCGCCAGCGGCTCAGGGGCGGGCGAGGGCTTCGACGGCACCGATGCCGTCCAGACCCATATGACCAACTCCCGGCTCACCGACCCCGAGATCCTGGAGTGGCGGCTGCCCGTACTCCTGGAAGGCTTCGCCGTCCGGGAAGGCAGCGGGGGAGCGGGGCGGTGGCACGGCGGCGGGGGCGTGGAGCGCCGGATCCGCTTCCTGGAGCCGGTCACGGTGGCGCTCCTCTCCGGGCACCGCCGGATCCCGCCGTACGGAGCGGGGGGCGGGGAACCGGGGGCGCCAGGGGAGCAGTACATCGAGCGGGCGGACGGCGGCATCGACCGGCTGGAGGGGTGCGACACCGCTGAAATGGAGGCCGGTGACGTGCTGGTGGTGCGGACGCCGGGCGGCGGTGGGTACGGGCCAGGGGCCCGCCGGTGAGCTGGCCGGCACCCGTCGGGCGGCCCACCGGTGAGCCGCCCGGCTCCGGTCGCATAAGCGCCGTTTCGACCGTTGTCAGTGCGAGGACCTAATCTGTCCCTCGTGACTTCGCCTGCCGACACGGAAAACGCTGCGCCCCAGCTCAGCGCGGGGCCGAGGCCTGCCCCGGGCCCCGCCGCCGACGAGGGGCTCTCGCGGCGGCTGCGCGCGCTCGCGTGCACGGCGCCGCTGCACGACCTCGACGTGCGCAAGGCGAATCTGGCCGGTGAGTACACGGTCTACGCCATGGCGGAGGTCGCCCTCGCGGCGATCGACCACGTCACGCTCAACATGGACTTCGACACCGGTGCCGACCACGACCAGATAGTGGCCAGACTGCTGCCCCGCGTCGGTGCCCAGGCCCCCGACCGCCCCGTCGCCGAGCACGAACGGGTCGCGCGCTGGGTCCTGGAGAACCTGATCAACGTCGGCAGCGTCGACCGCGGCTTCCGCGCGGTCTACGGCACCTTCGGGCCCGACGGGGTCTACGTCCGCCGGGACTACGACTTCAAGCTGATCGAGGAGGTCCCCGGCTACGGCGGCACGGTCTACCTCCGCGCCACCGACGAAGCGGTCAACGTCCTCGTCGGCGCCCTGGACACCGATGTCACCAGCGCCCAGATCGCCGCCGAGGTCAAGCTGGAGGTCCTGATCAGCCGGGGCCGCCTCGCCGACGCCCAGCTCGCCGCCGAGCAGGCCCGCTACCGCACCGTGCAGTACGCCGAGACGCTGCGCCGCACACTGGAGGCCACCCGGCGCAACGTCCGAGCGGTCGACTGGCTCACCACCGTCCCGGACATGATCGCCGAAGCCCTGGACCACGTGGCCGACCGCTACCGCCACGAGAACGCGATCCTCACCAACATCCGCAAGGCGCGCGACGAGGCCGAGGACCCCGAGCACAAGCGCCGGGCCGCCGAGCTCGTCGACATCGTCAAGGACTGCATCCGCCGCCACACCCAGCTCCAGTCCCGGCTGCTGGAGGCAGGGCCGCTCTTCCGCGCCGAGCAGGACCGGCAGGCGTTCGCCACGCCGACCGCCCACGTGGGCCTCGATCTGTACGGGCAGCTCCTCGCCCCGCTCCTCCCGCTCCCCGTCGAGCGGTCCCTCCGGGCCACCGACGCCTTCTTCGCCCACGGCACCGGGCTGCGCACCCCCACCTCCGTCCGCGTCGGCGACCTGGTCGACCTGCTCCTGACCCCACCGCTGGAGCGGGAGCACCTCGGCATGGAGATGCCCGAGCCCGACCTCATCGCCACCCCGGACGACAGCCGGTTCAGCGACGCGCAGCTGAGCAGCGCGATGGCTCTGCTCGACCTGGAGCACGACGCCCCGCGCAGGCTCTCCGGGCTGCTCGCCGAGGCCCGCCGCAGCGACCCCGAGCTGCCCTATCTCGTCGCCCTGCTCGCTTTCCATGCCGCCAGCCCTCCGGTCGGCACCGCCTACCGCCAGGGCGAGCGCCGCCTGCTGTTCGCGGTGGACGACGGCACGGAGCTGGACGACCCGGAGTTCGGCGGCGCCGACCTGATCGTGTGTACCGCCCTGCTGGACGCCGCCGGAATGGCCGCGGACCGCAAGGAGGCGTCATGACCTGCCCCGTACGTCCTGTGCACCCCCACCTGTTCTGTACCGAGGAGTCCCAGCCGTGAGCGACCACGACGCCGAGCACCCCGACGCGTGGACCGAGCCCTCCGCGTACGTGGCCGACTCCGCGCCCGCGCACACCGCCGAGCCCACCGGCCAGCCGGCCGTCACCCCGGCCGACGCCGCCGACGCCGCCCGCCTCGTCTCCTTCGGGCTCCAGCCCAAACTGCTGCCCGCCCGCGACGCCGAATACGCCGACCTGCTCCGCCGCTACCGGCAGGAGAGCGCCTTCGCCCGGCTCGCCGACGCCGTCGCCACCGGGCTCGGCCTCATCGTCCTGGAGGTCTCCCCGCGCGCCGGGATGGCCGTCACCGCGGGCGAGGACTCCGTCTTCGCCGTCCGCATGGGCGACTACGCCCGCCGCGCCTCCTCCGACGCCGCCGACCGCTTCCTCCACGGCCTCGCCCACCTCGCCGTCGCCGCTCTCGCCTTCCCCCGCCCCGAGGACCTCGCCGACGACGCGTACATCGGCCGCATCACGGTCAACGGCGTCGACGCCTTCGTACGCCAGGCCTGCCGGCGGCTGGAGGAGCGCGCCGAGGAGCAGGGCGACAACACCGACCCCGCCACCGACAGCCCCGGCCTCGAATCCGGCTGGCGGATCTACGCCCGCCGCAGCTCCACCGGCGCCACCAAGGACGCCCGGCGCCTCGCCGGATCCACCACCGGCATCATCGGCAAGGCCGTCGCCTTCCTCACCGACTCCGGCTTCCTCCAGCGCACCGGCGACGACGCGGGCGGCGCCTACCGCACCACCGCGCGCTACCAGCTCCAGGTCCGCGACCTGGCGGGCAGCGCCGCCATGGCCGAGCTGCTGGAGCTCGGCGTCGTCCCCGTCACCGACGGCTCCGCCACCCTGCTGCCGCCGTCGGATCCCGACGACCTGGAGCTCGCCGCCGACGCGGGCCTGCCCTTCCATTCCTCCTGACCCCGCCCGCACTCCTTCCGCCCCCCTCCTCATCGCAACGCCCAGCTCCGCCACCGCTTCTCCGAACGACGAGAGTCCGCCGCCATGTACGAGTTGTCCCGGGTCCGCCTCTACTCCATCGGGCCTGCCGGTGCGCGCTACGCCGACACCGTCCTCGACCTGCGCGGCGTCGGTGCGCCTGTCCCCGACCCGGCCCCCGCCCAGGCGGAGTTCTTCGAGGACGAGCCGGTCGGCCCGCCGCGCCGCCCCGCCCCGGCGGGTGTGCTCTTCCTGGAGAACGGCGGCGGCAAGTCCGTCCTGCTCAAGCTGATCTTCTCGGTGATGCTCCCCGGCCACCGCAACACCCTCGGCGGCGCCAGCTCCGGCGTGCTGCGCAAGTTCCTGCTCGCCGACGACTGCGGCCATGTCGCCCTGGAGTGGCAGCACACCCTGACCGGTGAGTGCGTCGTCGTGGGCAAGGTCAGCGAGTGGCGGGGGCGGCAGGTCTCCAACGACCCGCGGAAGTTCGCGGAGGCCTGGTACTCCTTCCGGCCCGGTCCCGGGCTCAGCCTGGACAGCCTCCCCGTCGCGGAGGCCACTGCCGTCGGCCGTCCCGCCGAAGGGGTCTCCGGAGCCCGGGGCAGGCGCCGCACCATGAAGGGGTTCCGCGACGCCCTGGTGGACGCGGGCAAGTTCTACCAGCACCTCGACGTCCACTGGGAAGAGATCCACGACCGCTGGAACGAACACCTCGGCGACCTCGGCCTCGACCCCGAACTCTTCCGCTACCAGCGCGAGATGAACGCAGACGAGGGCGAGGCCGCCGGGCTCTTCGCGGTCAAGAAGGACTCCGACTTCACCGACCTGCTGCTCCGCGCCGTCACCGACACCCGTGACACCGACGGCCTCGCCGACCTGGTCAGCGGCTTCGGCAACAAGCTGGGCCGCCGCGCCGAGCTCACCGCCGAGCGCGACTTCACCGCCGGCTCCGTCGACCTGCTGGGCCGGATCGTCGAGGCCACCGCGGCCCGCGCGCGCAGCCGCGACATCCACACCGCCGCCGAGCGCCGCACCCGCACCCTGGCTCGCCGGCTGACCGCCCGCGCCGCCGAGGAGCGCGGCCGCACCGCCGAGCTGGCCGAGCGGGTCACGGCCGCCGCGCACACCGTCACCGAAGCCGAGTCCACGCGCGGCCGGTGCTCCCTGATCGCCGCCGAACTCGCCTACCGGCACGCCTCCCTGGCCCTCGCCGACGCCGAGAAGAGCGCCGCCGCCGGACGCAGGGAGCTGGCCGAGGCCCGCACCCTGCACGCCGCCTGGCAGGCCGCCGAGGCCGTCCTGCGCCACCGTGCCGCCGCCGACCGCTCCGCCAGGGTCGCCGTCGCCATCCGCGAGGCCGAGCGCGACGCCGCCCCGGCCCTCGCCGCCCGCGCCACTGCCGCCGCCGACCTCGTACGGGCGCTGCACACCGCCGCTGAGGACGGCGAGCGCGTCGCCAACGAGCAGGAGGAGCGCTCCGACACCCTCCAGGCCACCGGCGAGCGCGCCCACCGAGACGCCACGGTCGCCGCCACCGAGGCCCAGCGCGCCCGCAGCGAGGCCGGCCACCTGCGCCAACGCCTCGCCGAGGTCGAGCAGGAGACCACGGAGGCCGTCCAGGCCGGCTGGCTGGACAACACCGAGCCCGACGCCGACCCCGCCCGCGCCGCCCTGGCCGCCAGCGACGCCGAACAGTCCGCCGTCGCCGCCTGGGACACGGCCCGCGAGGCCGCCCGCACCGCGGCCGACCACGCCCGGGAGGCGGCGGCCACCGAGAGCCGCGCCGAGCTGGCGGCCGCCCGCGCCGCCGACGGAGCCAAGGCGGCGGTGCAGAGTTACGAGGACGAGCTCAGGGCCGCCGAGTCCATCGCCGCCGACCCCCGCCTCGCCGACCTGCTCGGCCTGCCCTCCGGCACGGGCGTCCCGCACCCCCGCCGGGGTGCGGGCGAGGAGACACCGGGCGGGGCACAGCGGGACACAGCCCGCACAGCCTCCCGGAATGGCGCCACGAGTGGCCGCCAAGGCGACGGCACCGCCACCGAGGCCGCCCCGGACAGCGCGGTCGCCCTCGCCGACCAGCCCGCCCCGTCCCACCAGCCGCTCAGCGCCCAGGAGTTCGACCGCAGCGCCGACGAGCTCCGCGACCTCCTCGACCAGTCCGTCAGCGCCGCCGAGCGCCGCCTCTTCGATCTGCGCACCGCCGCCGCCGACGACGCCCGCATCCTCGGCGCCCTCGGCGAGGGCGGGCTGCTGCCCCCGGGCCCCGACGTCCTCGCCACCGTGGAGTATCTCGGCGAGCACGGCATCCCCGCCCTGCCCGGCTGGCGCTATCTCGCCCAGGCCGTCGACCCGGCCGATCACGCCGCCGTCCTCGCCGCCCGCCCGGAGCTGGTCGACGGTGTCGTCATCACCGACCCCGACGCCCACACCCGCGCCCGCGAAGTCCTCGGCAGCGCCGCCCTGCTACCCCGCTCGGCCGTCGCCGTCGGCACCGCGGCCGCGCTCCTCGCCCCCGTCCCGGATCCCGCCACCGGGTCCGACGCGCAGCACGACGGCGTCTTCCTCGTACCGCCGAACCCGGCCATGCACGACGAGCACGCCGCCGACGAGGAGCGCCACGCCCTGCGCTCCCGCGCCGCCGCGCGCGACGAGGGCATCAGGGCGCTCGCCGCCCGCCTCTCGGGCGACCGCGCCCTCGCGTCCCGCATCGGCTCCTGGCGCGCCGACTGCCCGCCCGGCATGCTCGCCGAGCTGGCCGAGGCCGCCGCCACCGCCCGTACGGCGGCCGAGAGCGCCGAAACCGTCCTCGCCGAGGCCCGCACCGCCCGCGCCGAGGCCGACGAGGCCGCCGCCGACACCGCGCGGGTCCGCGACGAGCGCCAGGAGGCCGCCCAGCGCGCCCGCCGGGTCGCCGACGCACTGGCCGGGCTCGCCCACCGGCTGCGCGAGCGGGCCCGCTGGCAGGTCCGGCTCCGCGAACTGGTCGACGAGGCCGCCGAGTCCGAGGCCCGCGCTGCCGTCTGCCTCGACCTGGCCCGCTCCGCCGATGAAGACCGCAGGGCCGCCCAGCGCGCCGGGGACGACGCCCGCCGCACCGCCCGCGCCCTGCGCGCCGAGCGCGCGGAGATCGCCGGAGCCCCGGAGATCCTCCCGGAGCCCGACGAGACGAAGCCCCGCACCGCGCTGCCCACCCTCCGCGAGGCCTACCGAGCCGCTTCCCAGCTGTACGAGAAGGTCGGCGTCGGCGCCGACCTGCGCGCCGAGCAGGCCCGTGCCGAGAGCGACGAGAGCGCCGCCCTCGCCGAGCTGGACCGCCTCACCAACAAGGTCCGCACCCGCGCCGCCCAGCTCCTGGAAGGCACCGACGGAGCCGATGGCCCTTCCCGCCAGGCGGCGGCGGCCCGCGCCGAATCCCACGTACAGCTGCTGGAGACGCGGGCCTCCACCGCCAGCGAGCAGCTCGGCCGGTTCCGCGGTGAGGCCGAGCGGCTCGCCCCCGACGACGAGCGGCCGCACCACACCGAGCTGCCCGAGGAGCTGGTTCCGGCCGACGCCGAGCAGGCCCAGGCCCGACTGCGTACGGCCACCGGCGAACTGGCCTCCGCCACCGCCGCCCTGGACACCGCCCGCGCCGCCCACAGCGAGCTGCTCCACGCCCACCGCACCGCCGAGGACTCCGCGGGCGGCTTCGACGAGACCGCCGCCCTCCTGCGCGACCTCCTGCGCGACCACGGCACGGAGGACGGCACCGAGGCCCCCGACACCTACCCCGGCACCCTGGAGGAGGCCCGGCAGTCCGCCGCCGAGGCCCGCCGCTCCCTGCGCGGCTGCACCACCGACCTCTCGGCCGCGGAGAGCGCCGTACGGGAAGCGAGCGACATCCTCGTACGCCACGCCAACTCCACCCGCTACGAGCAGGTCCGCACCCCGGCCCGCCAGCAGATCCGCGAACTGCCCGCATCCGCGCTGCCGGAGCACGCCCAGAAGTGGGCCGACGCCTTCGCGCCCCGGCTGCGCGTCCTGACCGACGAGCTGGTCCAGCTGGAGCGCAACCGCGACTCCATCGTCGACCGGCTGCGCGGACTGGTCGAGTCGGCCCTCGCCACACTGCGCTCCGCCCAGCGGCTCTCCCAGCTCCCCGAAGGACTGGGGGAGTGGTCGGGGCAGGAGTTCCTCCGGATCCGCTTCGAGGAGCCCGACCAGGCCACTCTCACCGAACGCCTGGGCGAGGTCATCGACGAGGCGACGCACGCCGCCCTCAAGAAGAACTCCGACCTGCGCCGGGACGGCATGTCCCTGCTGCTACGGGGAGTCGAGGCAGCCCTGCGGCCCAAGGGCATCGCCGTGGAGATCCTCAAGCCGGACGCGGTGCTCCGCGCCGAGCGGGTCCCGGTCGGGCAGATGGGCGACGTCTTCTCCGGCGGCCAGCTGCTGACCGCCGCCATCGCCCTGTACTGCACGATGGCGGCGCTGCGCAGCAACGACCGGGGCCGCGACCGCCACCGGCACGCGGGCACCCTCTTCCTGGACAACCCGATCGGCCGCGCCAACGCCACGTATCTGCTGGAGCTCCAGCGCGCGGTCTCCGACGCGCTCGGAGTGCAGCTGCTCTACACGACCGGCCTCTTCGACACCACCGCGCTCGCCGAATTCCCCTTGGTCATCCGGTTGCGCAACGACGCCGACCTGAGGGCCGGGCTGAAATACATCAGCGTGGAGGAGCACCTTCGCCCCGGGCTGCCGCAGCAGGACCCGGACGGTGAGACGGTCCACGGTGAGATCACGGCGACCCGCATGTTCAAGCGGAGCACACAGCAGGCCGCGGAGCCGCAGCCGGAGGCATGACCCCCGGATCCCGCGGAACCGATGAGGCATCGGGCCCGCGGGCCGGGTTCACGTCCGGGAGAGCTGGGCCCGCGGGCCGGGTTCACGTCCGGGAGAGCTGGGCCCCCGGGACAGGCCTCACGCCCGGGAGAGACCGCCGGCGTTCCGGCGGCCGCGTATCCCGCCGCCTGCCTCGTCCCGCTCGGCCGCTCGCGCCGCCCCCTGGGCCCGCCGTCGCTCCCGGCGCATCTGCCGGGCGGTGCTGCTCGGCTCGGACACCACGCCGTGGCGTTGGTTCCACACCTGCCGGGTGACCCAGACGTCCAGCACCGCCCAAGTGGCGACCACCGTGCTCGCCACACTGCTGAGCACCATCGGGAAGGCCAGCCAGGAGCCGGTCAACGTGCTCAGGAAGGCGACCATCGCCTGGATGATCGTCAGCGACGTGATGAGGACGGCGCGCACCGCCGCCGTCCGCACCGCATCGGGCATCCGCCGTTTCCTGGCCGGCTCCTCCACCCACAACTGCCGCGGAACCCGCGCCCCGTACGCGGCGTCCGCCCTCGCGGTGCCGACCGGTGCTCCGACGCTCCCGCGCTCCTGCGTGCTCAAGGTTCTTCAACTCCCCACCACTGTCCGACTTCAGGGTGGCTGCCCGGCTTGCGCCGGTTCTACGCCGGCGGATGGACTCCGTACCGCCGCGCGCGCCCCCGCCCTGCGTCTACCCCGTACATATGGACGAACCACCCGCTCCGAAGATTCCCGCAGAAAGCCACCGCAGGGCCCCAGAAGGCTACGGAACGAATAATTCCAGCCAACTGATCCGCGCCCGTCCTCGGGGGATCGGTGGGGATCCTCTGTCGCTTTCGCGAATTTCATCTCCGGGAATACCGGGACAACTCATGATCAAATCCTGGCCGGACGGCTGAAAATCATATGGACGTGTCTTCGAGTTGTCTCTGTGTCAGTAGTAGGCTCGCGCCGTTTATTGACGCAGGACGGACCTCGCAGGCCTCGTCCGATGCGCGCCGGTGTACGCACGGCGAACGTCGGGGCAGGGGCGAGGGACGACCGGGAGAAGACCACCCCCGCGGTGCGGGGCCGATCTGGGGGAGGCCATGCGCTTTCGCGGGAAGTCCATCCGCAGGAAGATCGTGGCGTTGTTGCTGGTGCCGCTCGTCTCCCTCACGGGCCTCTGGGTGCTCGCCACCTACGTCACCGGCCGTCAGGCGACCGAGCTGATGAGCGTCAGCAGCACCGTCGAGAAGGTCGCCGCCCCTCTGGAGGAGGCGGTCCGGGTCGTGCAGGCGGAACGCCGACAGACTCTGGTCTTCCTGGCCGATCCCCGCGCCTCCGACGCCCTGCCCCTGCTGCTGAGCCAACGAGCCGACACCGACCGGGTCGTGGCCGAGGTCAGGCACAGCGCCCGGCAGAACGACGTCCGCGAGGCGCTCGACGCCGAGGCCCGCACCCGACTCGACGCGATCCTGAGCGCCGTCGACGGGCTGGACTCCCTGCGCGAATCCGTCGAGAAGCGCACCATCGGCCGGGCGAAGGCGCTGGACTTCTACAACGGCCTCGTCGACCCCGCATACCGCTTCCTCAACGGCCTCCACACCACGGAGAACGGAGCGCTGGACAAGCAGATGCGGGCGCTCGTCGGGATATCCAGGGCCCGCGAGACACTGTCGCGCGAGGACGCGCTGGTCGCGTCGAGCCTCATCGCGGGCCGCTTCACCACCGCCGAACTGCGCCAGATATCCGGCCTGGTGGCCCAGCGCGACCTGCTCTACGAGGTCAGCCTGGAGAACCTCCCCGCCGCCGAACGCCGCCGGGTCGAGCAGTTCTGGAGCAGTCCGGACGCCGAACCGCTGCGCACCGCCGAGGACGTCCTGATCGCCGCCGGGCCCACCAAACGCCCCGGCGCCGTCGACACCGAGCGCTGGCAGGAGGCGGCGCCGCCCGTCCTCGACCGGCTGGCCGACGACTCCACGGAGATGGGCAACCGCTTCCAGGACCGCGCGGAACCGGCCGGATACCGGGTCCTCGCCCAGGCCGGCATCGCCGGAGTCCTCGGCTTCCTGGCCCTGATCGTCTCGGTCTTCGTCTCCGTACGCATCGGCCGTGAACTCGTCCGTGACCTCTCCCGGCTGCGCAAGGACGCCCACGAGGTCTCCGGCGTACGCCTGCCGAGCGTCATGCGGCGGCTGGCCTCCGGAGAACAGGTCGACGTCGAGACCGAGGCCCCGCACCTCACCTACGAGCGCGACGAGATCGGCCAGGTCGGCCAGGCGCTCAACACCCTTCAGCGCGCCGCTGTCGAGGCCGCCGTCAAGCAGGCGGACATGCGCCGCGGCGTCTCCGAGGTCTTCGTCAACCTCGCCCGTCGCAACCAGGTCCTCCTGCACCGCCAGCTGACCCTGCTGGACACCATGGAGCGCCGCACCGAGAACAGCGACGAGCTCGCCGACCTCTTCCGCCTCGACCACCTCACCACCCGTATGCGGCGCCACGCCGAAGGGCTCGTGATCCTCTCCGGCGCCGCCCCCTCCCGCCAGTGGCGCAAGCCCATCCAGCTCATGGACGTGGTCCGGGCCGCCGTCGCCGAAGTCGAGGACTACGAACGCATCGAGGTCCGGCGGCTGCCCCGGATCGGCGTGGGCGGTCCCGCCGTCGCCGACCTCACCCACCTCATCGCCGAACTCCTGGAGAACGCCACCGTCTTCTCACCCCCGCACACCGCGGTCCAGGTGCACGGCGAACGCGTCTCCAACGGCTTCACCCTCGAGATCCACGACCGCGGCCTCGGCATGCCCCCCGAGGTCCTTCTCGACGCCAACCTGAGGCTCGCCGAGACCCCCGACTCCGAGCTCTCCGACACCGACCGCCTCGGCCTCTTCGTGGTCAGCCGGCTCGCCCAGCGGCAGAACGTCCGGGTCTCCCTGCAGAAATCGCCGTACGGAGGCACCACCGCGGTCGTCTTCATCCCGGCGGCCCTCCTCACCGAGGCCCCTGACACCCACGGCACCGGCTTCCGCCTCGACCGCCGCGCCGAGCGGGCCATCGGCAGCGGCCGCACCGACGGCGACGCCCCGTCCGCCGACGGCACCCCGACGGGCGGCGACCGCAGGGCGAACGGCCGGTCCGCCGTCCTCTCCCCGGTCCCCACCGGGCTCACCGGACCGGCGGTGCTCGACGGCCCGGTGGAACTGGAAGCCTTGGTCGGCCCCCTGGACGTCGTCGGTGACCGCCTTGACCGCGCCTCGGACCCGGCCCTCGATCCGGCCCTGGGGCCCGTGCTCGACGGCGTCTCCGACCTGGAGGACACCGAGAGCGAGCGCGGCGGCATCTTCCGCGCCCGCGACCTGCGCCGCGACGACGCCCGGGACCCGCGCGGTGACGACGGCCGAAGCCGGCGCCGAGCCACCGACCGCGAACAGCACCAGCAGGCCCACGACCTCGGCGAAGGCGCCACCGCCGAGGTCCGCCCGATGCGCCCCACGGGCCCGGTACCGCTGCCGCGCCGTACGCCGCCGACCCTGGTCACCGACCGGGGCCGCCGGGTGGACGACCAGGACCGTGACCAGGACGATGCCACCGCCGCCGAGCCGCCCGCGACCGCGCCCCGCGCCCCGACCGGTCCGGTCGCGCACACCACCCCCTGGGCCGCCCGCGCCGCCCAGCGCACACCTGCACCGCTCAGCACCACCGAACGGCCGGGCGCCCCCGAACCGCTCAGCACCACCGACGAACCACCCCGCACCCCAGAGCCACCCCGCACCACCGAGACGCGGCCCGAGGAAACCCCGGCGCCGAACGGCCCGACGGCCCCCGACACCGTGGGCGGCCTGCCCCGGCGGGTCCGGCAGGCCAGCCTCGCCCATCAGCTCCGTGAGGAGTCCGCCGACCGGACTCCTCACCGGGCGCCCGTGGACACGGTCGACGACTACGACCGTGACGCGGACGAGGTACGCAACCGCATGGCTTCACTCCAGCGCGGCTGGCAGCGCGGTCGTCGGCAGAACGCCGAGGACGCTCACGACGCGACCGGCCCCGAGGGAACAGCACCAGGAACCACTCCGGGAGGGAACGGTCGATGACCGCACCGAACGCCGCAGCACCCAACCCCGCACGCCACGGCTCAGGCGAACTGAACTGGCTGCTCGACGAACTCGTCCAGCGCGTGGCCAGCATCCGCAAGGCGCTGGTGCTCTCCAGCGACGGGCTCGCCACCGGCACCTCGCAGGATCTGACCCGGGAGGACAGCGAACATCTGGCCGCCGTCGCATCCGGTTTCCACAGCCTCGCCAAGGGCGTGGGCCGCCACTTCGACGCGGGCCGGGTGCGCCAGACCGTCGTCGAACTGGACGAGGCGTTCCTCTTCGTGACTGCGGCCGGGGACGGCAGCTGTCTCGCCGTCCTGGCCGACGCGGACTCCGACGTGGGCCAGGTGGCGTACGAGATGACGCTGATGGTCAAGCGCGTGGGGGCCCACCTGGCCAACGCCCCACGGACGACCGGTCTGCCCGCCGGAGGGTGAGGGGCGGGCATGAGTGCTGACTCCCGCCGGGGCACGGACCCCGGATCCATGGATCGCGGGTCCACGGGCCCCGGTTCGTCGGACCTCGGGTCCAGGGACCCCGGATCCCCGGGCATGACGGCCGACCCCCAGTCCTCGCGGTGGTACGACGCGGAGGCCGGGCCGGTCGTCCGCCCGTACGCCATGACCCGGGGGCGTACCAGCAGTGCCTCCCGGCACCGGCTCGACCTGATCGCCCTCGTCGTGCCCGAACCGGCCGCCGAGGACCCCGGCCGGGACCAGACGCTCGCGCCCGAACACGTCACGATCGTCGAACTCTGCAGCGACATGCCCCAGTCGATCGCCGAGCTCGCCGCCGAACTCGATCTCCCGGTAGGGGTGGTACGGGTCCTGGTAGGCGATCTCGTCGAGGACGAGCTGGTGCACGTCACCCGTCCCGTTCCACCGGCCGAGCTGCCGGACGTGAACATTCTTCGCGAGGTAATCAATGGCCTTCGGGCGCTCTAGCCGCGTCAAGCAGCGGCCCGTCGAGCCCGTCACCCTGAAGATCCTGGTGGCGGGAGGCTTCGGCGTCGGCAAGACGACCGCGGTCGGCGCGGTCAGCGAGATCAGACCGCTGCGTACGGAGGAGCGCCTGAGCGAGGCGGGCCGCCCGGTGGACGACCTGGAGGGGGTCGAGTCCAAGACCACGACCACAGTCGCGATGGACTTCGGCCGGATCACGGTCCGCGAGGACCTGGTCCTCTACCTCTTCGGCACGCCGGGCCAGGACCGTTTCTGGTTCCTCTGGGACGAGCTGGCCCAGGGCGCGCTGGGGGCGGTCGTCCTCGCCGACACCCGGCGTCTTGAGGACTGCTTCGCCGCGGTCGACTACTTCGAACGCCGCCGGATCCCGTTCACCGTGGCCGTCAACTGCTTTGACGGGGCGGGACAGTTCCCCGCCGAGACCGTGCAGGCGGCCCTCGATCTGGATCCCGAGGTCCCGGTGCTGCTGTGCGACGCACGGGACCGTTCCTCGGTACGTGACGTTCTGGTCGCGGTCGTCGAGCACGCCCTGGAGCGCGCGGCACGGGACCGCCGGCCCGTCGCCACCTGACAGGGGTACGCGAGCGGCCCGTACCCCCGCCGACAGGGGTACGGGCCGCACGTCGTCCGGCGGACCCGGGCTGTGAGTGTTCTGCGGTCGTGACGGGCCGTCAAGTCAAGCGCGGGCAAAAGGTGTGCTCACCGGACCACCACCACCGCCGAGCCGTGCCCGAACAGCCCCTGGTTGGCCGTGATGCCCACCCGGGCTCGCGGAACCTGCCGGTCCCCGGCCCGGCCGCGCAACTGCCAGGTCAACTCGCAGACCTGAGCGATCGCCTGTGCGGGCACCGCCTCGCCGAACGAGGCGAGCCCTCCGCTCACGTTGACCGGGATCCGGCCGCCCAGCGCGGTGGCTCCCTCCCGCACCAGCTTGGCGCCCTCACCCGGACCGCAGAGTCCGATGTCCTCGTACCACTCCAACTCCAGCGCGGTGGACAGGTCGTAGACCTCCGCGAGCGACAGATCCTCCGGCCCGATCCCCGCCTCTTCGTACGCGGCCCGGGCGATCGACGCCCGGAAGCTGTCCGCCGGGGGCTCCACGGCCACCGCCGAGTCCGTGCCGATGTCCGGCAGATCGAGGACGGTCCGCGGGAACGTCGGCGTCACGGTGGAGACGGCCGGGATGCGCACCGGGCCGGCCACTCCGCGCCGCCGCGCGAACTCCATGCTGCACAGCACCAGAGCGGCGGCCCCGTCGGAGGTGGCGCAGATGTCCAGCAGCCGCAGCGGGTCGGCGACCATCGCGGAGGCGGCGACCTCCTCGGCCGTCACCGGCGTCCGGTAGCGGGCGTACGTGTTGAGCGCCCCCGCCGCCGCGTTCTTGACCTTGACCAGCGCGAAGTCCTCCGGCGCATCCCCGTACAGGGCCATCCGGCGGCGCGCGTACAGCCCAAAGTACGCCGGGTTCGTCGCCCCGAGCACCCGGAACCGCAGCCAGTCCGGGTCGTCCGGCCGCTCCCCGCCCGCCGGGGCGAAGAACCCCTTGGGCGCCGCGTCGGCCCCGACCACCAGGACCACGTCCGCCATACCCGACAGGATCTGGGCCCGCGCGGTGTTGATCGCCTGTGCCCCCGACGCGCACGCGGCGTACACGGAGGTCACCCGCGCCCCCTGCCACCCCAGTGCCCGCGCGAACGTCGCTCCGGCCACGTACCCCGGGTAGCCGCCCCGGACCGTCTGCGCACCCACCACCGACCCCACCTCGGGCCACCCGATGCCCGCGTCGTCGAGAGCGGCACGCGCGGCGGCACGCCCGTACGCCACGAAGCTGCGCCCCCACTTGCCCCACGGGTGCATCCCGGCCCCGAGGACGGCCACATCGCCGGTCATGACCGAGCCTCTCCCGCCGGAGCGGCCGGAACGGCCGGGAAGGCCGCGACGGGCCGCCAGTTCCACGTCGTGTGTACGGTGCCTGCCGCCGAGTCCTCGTCCAGGACGCCCGGCACCACCTCCACCACCGAGCCGACGGGGAGATCGTCCACGCCCACCCCGGGCGCGGCCTGCCCCAGCACCACCATGCGCTCGGCCGCCAGCTCCACGGCGACCAGGGTGTACGGCACCCAGGGCACCTCGGGATCGCTGGCGTACGGGGGAGGGGGCCGGTAACGCCCGTCGGTGCAGGACCACACCGTGCCCCGCTTCGACAGCGGTACCTCCACCAGCTCCCCGCCGGGGCAGCCCGGATTGCGGCAGTGGCCGTCCTCGCGGGGGAAGTGGACCGACCGGCAGCCCGAGCAGCGGGTGCCCAGCAGCCGGAACTCCTCGTCCGCGGTGTGCTCGGTGAACCAACCGGCCACCACGGGTTTGCGCGTGCGCGGCAAAGCCCCTCCCGTACCCTGGATCTGACGAAACGTCAGCAGTTTGTCACGGGCGGTCTTCCCCTGCGAGAGGGGAGGCCGGCAGAGCTTCTCCGTACGGGGCTCAGCCGTTCTCGGCCAGCCAGTTCGCCGCGGTCTCCGCCAGCTCGGCGTCCCGGCCGGCCAGCATCATCCCGATCATCCGAGCGTCCCCTCGCAGCGACCACGCCGGATGCCCGAACGTCGCCGGGTTGTTCTTCTCGATCAGGAAGTGCGCGGGCCAGGCCGTGCCGTACCCGATCAGCGGCAGCGCCGCCAGGTACCGCTTCCGGCCCCGCGCCAGCCCGTAGGCGGCGATGGTGAGGCCGGTGAGCGTGCCGGTCAGATGGACCCAGCGCGTAGCGGCGCGGGAGTGCATCGCGACGTAGTACGGCCAGAATTCCTCGTACGAATCGAACGTCTGCTGTGACATACGGGCACCGTAGTCGCCGGGCCGGCAACCGAACACGCCCCTTTCGCGTCCGAAGTGGAGAACGGGCGGCCGGAGCCCACGGGGGTGGTCCCGGTCGCCCGTTCTTTCAGTGCCCGGCTACCGGCCTCCGGCCCACCGGGAAGTCGAAATAGGTGTCCGGGAACAGCTCGGGCTTGAAGGTGAAGTGCCACCACTCCTCGGGCAGGTTCACGAACCCCACCTCGGTCAACGTCCGCTTCAGGAACTGCCGGTTGGCGCGCTGCACGCCCTGAATGCGGGGGTCGTCCGTGTGTGACAGGGTGTCGAAGCAGTCGTAACCGGTCCCCATGTCCACCGAGCTGTCGGGGAACCGCTCGCCCCGCGGGGCGAAACAGGGCGTCAGTCGCTCGCCCGGACGGTACGGCCTGGTCGGCAGAGCCGGCAGCCGGACCAGCGTCAGGTCCACCGTGCTGCCCCTGCTGTGTCCGGACTTCTCCGCGATGTAACCGTCCTCGAACAACCGGCTCTTGTCGACCACCGGATAGAACTCGCCCTTCATGGATTGGTCGTCGAGATCCTTCGCCCAGCGCACGAAGTGGTCCACCGCTCGCTGCGGCCGGTAGCAGTCGTACACCTTCAGTGAATACCCCTGCCGCAGCAGCTGCTTCTGCGCCAGGTGCAGGGCACGTGCGGCGGGCCGGGTCAGGATGCAGACCGGCTGCCGATAGCCGTCCACGCGTTCGCCGAGGAAGGTGTGCGCCGTGGCGTAGCGCATCTCCTGGATGATCGTCGCATCCACCGAACGCAACGGCACGAACCCGTCGGGTGCCTTCGGTTCGGCACGGGCCGGTGCCTGAGCCGATCCGGGAGGGGACTGTGCGGGCGTGGGGGAGGCGGCGGGCGCGGGGGAGGCGGCCGTGGCCACGAGCAGGGCGGCGGCAGCGGTGGCCAGGGCGCGGAGAGCGGTACGCATTCCTGTCATGGGCACATCGTCCATCAGCTTCGCCGCCCCGGCGAAAGGACGATCGGATACAGTCCGCCCGTGTCCGAGCCCGTCAGCAGCCCCGCCCCGACGCCCGGTCGGCGGCCGTCCCCGTACGTCAAGGACTCCCACTGCTCCACCTGCGGAGCCCCCTACACCGCTCTGCCGGCCCCCGGCGCCTGGCCGCGCTCCTGCGCACGCTGCGGCATGACGGCCTACCGCAACCCGCTCCCGGTCGCCGTGGCCCTGCTCCCCGTGACCGGCCCGAGCTCAGCCGGACTCGTCGTCATCACGCGCACCATTCAGCCGCTGAAGGGCGGCACAGCGCTGCCCGGCGGCTTCGTCGACCACGCCGAGGACTGGCGCCACGCGGTGGTGCGCGAACTGCGTGAGGAGACCGGGATCGAGGCCGACGAACAGGACGTCCGTCTCGCCGACGCCCTCAGCGACACCGCCGGCCACCTCCTGGTCTTCGGGCTCCTCCCGCAGCGGCCCATCGCGAGCCTGCCGCCCTCCGTCCCCACCCACGAGACATCGGGCTACGAGATCCTCCACGCCCCGCGCCCGCTGGCCTTCCCGCTGCACACGGAAGCGGTGAACGCCTGGTTCGCGGGCCGCTACGGCTGAGACCACCGCCCCCGGCGTACGACGCTCCGCGCGAAGGACCGGTCAGGTACGGGGGCTCGGCCCGAGGGCCCCGCCGTAGGGCGCTCCGCTACCCTTCCACCACCCCCCGCACCCGCACCGGAAGCCCGACCGCCCCCGCCCCACCGTCCCGCTCCACCACGACCCGCTCGCCCTCCCACCGCGACACATACCGCTCCACCTCGGCCTCGGCCCACCCGTCACCCGGGTCGCGGACCACCAGCCCGCCTCCGGTACGCCCCGGAGCCGGCGCCCACACCTCCAGCTCCAGCTCACCGTCCGCGTCCCGCACCGGAATCACCGCCCCGGCCCGCGCCAACACCGGTATGCGGGAGAGCGGCGCGTCGGCCACCACGGGCCCCGGCCCCTCGTACGCCTGTCCGGTCACCGTGTCGTACCAGCGCCCCCGGGGCAGCCGCACCACCCTCCGGTCCGCCCCGCTCTCCATCACCGGCGCCACCAGCAGCGCATCGCCCAGCAGGAACGCGTCCTCGCACCCCCGCAACGCCCGGTCACCCGGCGCCGCCCACCACAGCGGCCGCACATAGGGCGCCCCCGACAGCCGCGCCACCTGGGACAGGGTCACGAAGTACGGGTGCAGCCGCTCCCGCTCCACCAGTGCCGCCCGCGCGTGCTCCAGGACCTCGGGCCCGAACTCCCACGGCTCACGGCGCCCCGCGTCGATCGCCGAATGAGTCCGGAACAACGGCAGGTACGCGCCCATCTGGAACCACCGCAGATACAGCTCCGGCGACGGGAAGCCGTCGAACCCGCCCACGTCCGGGCCCGAGTACGGCACCCCGCACAGCCCGAGACCCAGCACCAGCGACAGCGAGGCCCGCAGCCCCGGCCACCCGGTCGACACATCACCGGACCAGGTGCCCCCGTACCTCTGCATCCCCGCCCACCCCGAGCGTGAGAAGAGGAACGGCCGCTCCTCGGGACGCAGCCGGAGCAGTCCCTCGTACCCGGCACGCGCCATCGCCAGCCCGTACACGTTGTGTGCCTCGCGATGATCACCACCCGCGCCCTCGAGGACGTGCCGGGCCGAACGCGGCAGGGACGGATCTCCGAACGCGGTGAACGACACCGGCTCGTTCATGTCGTGCCAGACCCCCGAGAAGCCCTGCGCAAGCCGCTCCCCGTACAGAGATCCCCACCATTCCCGCACAACCGGATCGGTGAAATCCGGATAGACGCAGGCGCCGGGCCACACCTCGCCCACCACGACCCGCCCCCGCGCGTCCCGGACGTACGCCCCACGTTCCCCGACCGCCACGCCCGCGTCGAACACGGTGTCCCCCGGCGCCGCCTTCACCGCCGGATCCACGATCGACACCAGCCGCACACCCTCGTCGCGCATCTCCTTCGCCAGCCCGGGCAGCGAAGGGAACCGCTCGCGGTCGACCGTGAACACCCGGTGCGCGTCGTAGTGGTCGATGTCCAGATGCAGCGCGGACAGCGGAAGCCCCCGCTCCCGGTACCCGGCCACCACCCGCCGCACCTCCCGCTCACTCCCGAACCCCCACCGGGAGTGCTGCGGCCCCAGCGCCCACGACGGCGGCACCGCCGGCGCACCCGTCAGCGCCGTCCAGCCCCGCAGTACCCGGGCCGGCGTCCCCGCCACCACCCAGCACCGCAGCGGACCGCCCTCCATCCGCACCTCACAGGTCCCCGGCCGGTCATGCCCGGAACCCGCGCCCTCCTCGCCCTCATGTACGACCACCCGGCCCGCCCAGGTGTTGTCGTGGAACGCCAGATGCGTCCCCGCGTCCGACACCACCACCTGCACCGGCATCGTCAGATAGAGCGGATCGTCCCCCGGGCCGAACCGCCCGCCCGGGTCCGTGTTCCACAGCCCGTACGCCCCGTCCCGCAGCCGGGGTCCCGAAGCCCGCCCGCCAAGACCGAAGAACCGCGCGTCCGCCGGCACCTCCGACCGCTGCACCCACCGCACCACACCCCCGCCCACCGGCTCCCACCAGCGCGGCGGCAGCTCCCGCCGCAGCAGCACCCCGCCCGGCGTCCGCAGCTCCACCGCACCGGTCCGCGACACCACCACGGTCAGCCGCTCGGAGACCACCTGCCAGCCACCGTCCTTGTCCGGCTCCAGCACCGCCCGCGGATCCGGCCCGGGCACCTCACCCGCCAACGCGTACGACGGCAGCGGACCGGCCCCGTCCCACGCCCAGAACACCGCACCGCCCACCGCCACCCGGATCCGCAGCTCCGAACGGGCGAACCGCACCACACCCCCGCCGGGCCCCGGCTCCGCCCCCAGCAGGGCACCGGGCACCCGAGCCCGCTCCGCACCGCGCGGAGGCAGCGCACGTGCATCCGCCGACCGGCGCCGCCAGGCCGCGCGCACCGTACGCATCCCCCGTACCGAACCGACCAATTTCACCCGACGCACCAGGTCACGACCGTCCATGGCGCACACCCTGCCACCCGCCAGGACCGCAGAACCTCCCGTTCAACTCCCGTTCACCCGCTCCGGCCGAGGAAACAGAAGTCCGCCTCACGCCGGCCCACTCTGGTGCCGAAGACGATCACATGGCATCGTCCGTGTCAGCCGCTCACGCGCACACCCCAGCCCGTGCGCGCCGACACGCCACCCGCGTACCCGTCCAGCCAGGGAGCCGCCCGATGACCGCAGCCACGCCCGACGCCCCCCTCTGGCAGCCCAGCCCCGAGCGCATCGAGGCCGCGGCCGTGACCCGCTTCCAGAGCTGGGCCGCGAGCCGCTTCGGCGCCCCGGCCGACGGCGGGTACGCGGCCCTGCACCGCTGGTCCGTCGAGGAGCTCGACACCTTCTGGCAGGCCGTCGCCGAGTGGTTCGACATCCGCTTCTCCACCCCGTACGAGAGCGTCATCGGCGACCGCACCATGCCCGGCGCCACATGGTTCCCCGGCGCCACCCTCAACTACGCCGAACACGCCCTGCGCACCGCCGAGGACCCGGCCCGCGCGGACAGCCCCGCCCTCCTGTACGTCGACGAGACGCACACCCAGGTCCCCGTCAGCTGGGCCGACCTCCGCCGCCAGGTCGGCGCCCTGGCCGCCGAACTCCGCGCCCTCGGCGTCACCCCCGGCGACCGCGTCAGCGGCTACCTCCCGAACATCCCGCAGGCCGTCGTCGCCTTCCTGGCCACCGCGGCCGTCGGCGGCGTCTGGACCTCCTGCGCTCCCGACTTCGGCGCCCGCAGCGTCCTCGACCGGTTCCAGCAGATCGAACCCGTCGTCCTGTTCACCGTCGACGGCTACCGCTACGGCGGCAAGGAGCACGACCGTACGGAGACCGTCGCCGAACTCCGCCGCGAACTGCCCACCCTGCGCGCCGTCGTCCACATCCCGCTGCTCGGCACCGACACCCCCGAAGGCGCCCGCGCCTGGGCCGCCCTCACCTCCGCCGACACCGAGCCGGTCTTCGAGCAGGTCCCCTTCGACCACCCGCTCTGGGTTCTCTACTCCTCCGGCACCACCGGCCTGCCCAAGGCCATCGTCCAGTCCCAGGGCGGCATCCTGCTCGAACACTTCAAGCAGATCGGCCTGCACTGCGACCTCGGCCCCGAGGACCGCTTCTTCTGGTACACCTCCACCGGCTGGATGATGTGGAACTTCCTCGTCTCCGGCCTCCTCACCGGCACCACCGTCGTCCTGTACGACGGCAGCCCCGGCTACCCGGACGTCAGCGCCCAGTGGCGGGTCGCCGAACAGACCGGCGCCACCCTCTACGGCACCTCCGCCGCGTACGTCATGGCCTGCCGCAAGGCCGGCATCCACCCGGGCCGCGACTTCGACCTCTCCCGCGTCCAGTGCGTGGCCACCACCGGCTCCCCGCTCCCGCCCGACGGCTTTTGCTGGCTCCACGACGAGGTGGCAGAGGACCTCTGGATCGCCTCGGTCAGCGGCGGCACCGACGTCTGCAGCTGCTTCGCCGGAGCCGTCCCCACACTCCCCGTCCACATCGGCGAACTCCAGGCGCCCTGCCTCGGCACCGACCTCCAGTCCTGGGACCCGTCCGGCAAGCCCCTTACCGGCGAGGTCGGCGAACTGGTCGTCACCAACCCCCTCCCCTCCATGCCGGTCCGCTTCTGGAACGACCCCGACGGTTCTCGCTACCACGACAGCTACTTCGACATGTACCCCGGCGTCTGGCGCCACGGCGACTGGATCACCATCACCGCCCACGGCTCGGTGATCATCCACGGCCGCTCCGACTCCACCCTGAACCGCCAGGGCGTCCGCATGGGCTCCGCCGACATCTACGAGGCCGTCGAACGGCTCCCAGAGATCCGCGAGTCCCTCGTCATCGGCCTCGAAGAGCCCGACGGCGGATACTGGATGCCGCTCTTCGTCCACCTCGCCGAAGGGGCCACCCTCGACGACGACCTGCGAGCGGCGATCAAGGCGACCATCCGCGAGAACCTCTCCCCGCGCCACGTACCGGACGAGGTCATCGAGGTCCCCGCGATCCCGCACACCCTCACCGGCAAACGCATCGAGGTTCCGGTCAAGCGCCTGCTCCAGGGCACCGAGCTCGCCAAGGCGGTCAACCCGGGCTCCGTCGACAACCTCGAACTCCTCCATTTCTACGCCGAGCTGGCCGCGAACCGCCGCAGCTAGGCCGCTTGTCAGTCCCCCTGGTTACGCTGAGTGAGCAAGAGTTCACCGCGCACAGGGGGACACATGGCGCAGACGGAAAACACCGAACACGGCTCCGCACACAACGCGAAGCACCGCACCAAACCCGGCACGACCCTGCGACGCACACTGCGCCGCGAAGCCCCCAGCACCGTCGGCCTCCTGGTCGACGAGCAGGACTTCGCAGCCATGCGGCGCTACCGCACCTTCCCCTTCGACGACCACACCGCCTACCTGCACCAGGTCGAGGGCCTGCTCAAAGCACTGGCCGCCCAGGGCATGCACACCACGATCGCCCTCTTCGACCCCGAGGACTACGCAGAGTTCTGCGCGGAGTCCGGACTCGACGCGGACACCGGCGCCAGCCGCAGCCGCTTCACCGCCGAGATCGCCGCCGCCGGAGCCACGGTCGCCTACACCGGCCAACGCCTGACCGACCTCATCCCGCTCCTGGTCTCCCGCGCGGTCCGCCAGGCCACCTGGGAGTACGCCACCCTTCTCCTCGCGGACCTCGGCGCCTGCGTGGACTGCGGCCAGGACATCGGACGGGCGGCCTTCGACCGGGCCTCCCACCTCCTGACGCGCCTGCTGGAAACGGCAGGACCGGGCACCCACCACCTGGTCTGCTCCACCCCGACGGAGAGCGACCAGCTCCTGGCGGTGCTCCACACCCACCGCGACACCACGGGACCGGCCCGCCTGGACACCTCGGAAGGAGCGGAATTCGCCACCGTGCTCGCGGTGGCGATCGCCCTGGAGTCGCCCGGGGGAGTGGTGCTCCGCACCAGCGCCCCCGGCAGTCCGGACCGCGTCCACGGCTGGCGACTGGCCCACGGTGCCCTCGCCCCGCTCACCGCGGGCGAGGTCTTCAACGCCTACTGCACCGACGCCGAGACCGGAGAGCCCGTCTCCCCGGAATCCGGCGTGGAGTACAGCGCGGGATTCGACATCGGAGCCGATCCCGCGGAGCCCCACCGCTGACACCCGCACACAACAGGAGGGGCTCCCCGCCACATGACGGGAAGCCCCTCCGACGGAACAGCGCGGTGTGGCTACTCGCCCGACAGCACAGCCTGAGCGGCGTTGCGCGCCTCTTCGGCGGAGTCGGCCGACCGGGCGGCGTTCGCCGCACGCTCGCACTGGGCCAGCGTGTACTTGGCCAGCGTGGCCCGCACATAAGGAATGGACGCGGCACCCATGGAGAGCGAGGTGACACCCAGACCGGTCAGCACACAGGCCAGCAGCGGATCCGCGGCGGCCTCCCCACAGACACCACAGCTCTTGCCCTCGGCATGAGCCGCCTCGGCGGAGAGCGCGACGAGATCCAGCAGAGCCGGCTGCCACGGGTCCTGGAGCCGCGACACCGCACCCACCTGACGGTCGGCCGCGAAGGTGTACTGCGCCAGGTCGTTGGTGCCGAGCGAAAGGAACTCGACCTCCTGGAGGATCGACCGCGCCCGCAGAGCGGCGGACGGAATCTCCACCATCGCGCCGAACTTCGCCTGCAGTCCGGCCTCACGGCACGCGTCCGCGAACGCCTTGGCGTCGATGCGGTCGGCCACCATGGGCGCCATGACCTCCAGGTACACCGGCAGACCCTCGGCGGCCTTCGCCAGCGCGGTCAGCTGGGTACGCAGCACGTCGGGGTGGTCCAGCAGGCTGCGCAACCCCCGGACACCGAGCGCCGGGTTCGGCTCGTCGGCCGGCGTCAGGAAGTCCAGCGGCTTGTCGGCGCCCGCGTCCAGTACGCGCACGACGACACGCCCCTCGGGGAACGCCTCCAGCACCGCTCGGTAGGCCGCGACCTGCTTCTCCTCGGAAGGAGCCTGCTTGCTGTCGTCCAGGAAGAGGAACTCGGTGCGGAACAGCCCGACACCCTCGGCCCCCGCCTCGACCGCCGCGGGCACATCGCCCGGACCGCCGACGTTGGCGAGCAGCGGCACCTTGTGCCCGTCCGACGTGGCACCCGGACCCGTCGAGGAGGACAGCGCCGCCTTACGAGCGGCAGCCGCGGCCTCCATCTCCTCACGCTTCTCGGCGCTCGGGTCGACGAAGATCTCGCCCGTGCTGCCGTCCACCGCGACGACCGTGCCCTCGGCCAGCTCACCGGCGCCCGGCAGAGCGACCACGGCGGGGACGCCGAGCGCCCGCGCCAGGATCGCGCTGTGGCTGGTCGGCCCGCCCTCCTCGGTGACGAAGCCGAGCACCAGGGTCGGGTCGAGCAGTGCGGTGTCGGCCGGCGCGAGGTCGCGCGCGATCAGTACATAGGGCTCGTCGCTGTCCGGAACTCCGGGCATCGGCACGCCGAGCAGCCGCGCCACGATCCGGTTCCGTACGTCGTCGAGGTCGGCGACCCGCCCCGCCAGGTACTCCCCGGCATTGGCGAGCAGCGCCCGGTACGCGGCGAACGCGTCGTACACAGCGCGCTCGGCGGTGCTGCCCACCGCGATGCGCCGGTCGACATCGGACATCAGCTCGGGGTCCTGGGCCATCATGGCCTGCGCCTCGAGCACGTGCTGTGCCTCGCCGCCGGCCAGATTGCCGCGCGCGATCAGATCGGCCGCGACCGCCTCCACCGCCTGCCGGGCGCGCCCCTGTTCGCGACCGGCCTCCTCGGCGGGAATCGATTTGGCGGGCGGCTCCAGCACCGCCGTACCCATGTGCCGAACCTCGCCGATGGCCACACCGTGGCTCACGCCGACGCCTCGCAGCGTTGTCTCCATTTCACCCGTCTCCGGTTGTGCGGCGACCGAGTCACCGCGGTGGTTGTGCACCTGGCTTGTCACTGCGCCCGACGCGTCACTGCCAGCCGAACAGCGTGTCGCCGATCTTCACGTCCCCGTCCTCACGGACATCGGAGAGCGACTCGGCGGTGGCCTCCAGGGCCACGATCGGGCAGATGGGTGACTTACCGGCCGCCTCGACGCCGGCCGGGTCCCAGCGCACGATGCTCTGGCCCCGGGTCACCGTGTCCCCCTTGTTGACGAGAAGCTCGAAGCCCTCGCCGTTGAGCTGGACGGTGTCGATACCGAGGTGCGTCAGAACCCCGTGCCCGTCGGCGTCGACGACGACGAACGCGTGGGGGTGCAGAGAGACGACGATGCCGTCGACCGGGGAAACGGCTTCGGAGGGCTCACGTACGGGGTCGATGGCGGTGCCGGGACCGACCATCGCGCCGGAGAAGACCGGGTCGGGAACCGCGGTGAGTCCGATGGCGCGTCCAGCAAGAGGGGACGTCACGTTGGTCATGGGGAGCCTCCCAGGGGGTGGAGATTCAGGTGTCGCCGCCGCGGCTGATGTTGGGGACGGCGTACTGCTCAGCAGAGTAAGTCATATGAAGTCCCGGTTCCGCCCGAGACCGCCCGGTTGACAGGCCCAGGGATGCACCGCAAGCGATTTGCCTCGATCCCCGGCGGCCTGTACTGTCGTACTCCTGCCTGACCCCAACGCGACTTTGAGTCGGGGGTCGGCGGCGACCTTTAAGCCCAGATCCTAACCCTGAACCTCTCTTCGGCGTGCCTGTGAGACGTGGTCAGGGAAACGGAAAGGGCCTGATAGAGTCGGACTCGCCGAAAGGGAAGACCGCGAAAGCGAATTACCTGGAAGCAAAAAGCAGAACCCGCTTCGACCGGGAATCGGACACGAAAGAGTCTGATAGAGTCGGAAACGCAAGAACGAAGGGAAGCGCCCGGAGGGGCCCGGTGAAACGGGACCGAAGGAAGCGTCCGTTCCTTGAGAACTCAACAGCGTGCCAAAAGTCAACGCCAGATATGTTGATACCCCGGCCTGCTT
>NZ_JBEXSI010000029.1:0-97085 GCF_040613515.1 Streptomyces sp. NPDC006261 | reverse complement strand
AACGTCATCCCCCACGTGACCGGGATCTCTTCCGGGGCCGGATGTGTCCGTCTAAAACTTCGCCAACGAGGAGTAAAGGGCAGACCAGCCGGTGCTCAGGCGGCCGCGCGTTCGGCGAGCGGGCGGCGGCGCAGGGTGTCTCGGTCATCGCGGCCCGGCCGGTGTCCATGTCGGCGGGTCGGTGCTCGCGGATACCCGTCACCATGGATGCGAAACGACACGTCTCGCCTCATGAATGGCGAGGTTCGCCATGGAACGCTGCGTCGACGTGGCCCCGGTTTCCCCTCTGGGTGGACGGGCGCGGCGTTCCCGACTCCCCCGCCCTGCTGCTGGTCATGGATGCCCAGGCGTCCGGATTCGGGTGGCCGGACGCGCTGGTGGAGTTGCTCGCCGGACCACACCGCGTGATCCGCTACGGCCATCGCGACGCCGGGCGCTCCACCTGGTGCTTCGACGAACAGTGCTATCCGCTCACCGCGCTTGCCGAGGGCGGGTGGCTGGGTGCGGGTGCTGGAGGCCCTCGGGGTACCGGACCGAGGCCCTGGCACGTGCCCAGGTTGCCACGCTGGTCGTCTCCGCGCCCGCCGCACCCGCCATCCGCCGCCCCACGCCCATCACATCGCCCAGGCGGTCCGAGGCGCGCGGATCGTCGAGATTCCCGGCATGGGGCATGTGCCGCCCTGTGAGGTGCGGGCCCCGCTCGCCGGCGTGATCCTGGAACACACCGGGCGGATGAACCACACCGGGCGGAGCTGACGCCGCTTCCCGTACGCCGCGTCATACCTGAGAGCTACCCCGAAGATCCACTCCTCAGCGGGACGGAAACTACCCATCGCTGCCCTCGCCGAACTGCGCAGAGTGCTGGGCGTCCTGCGCTCGGAGGAGGCGCCCTCGCAGGGCACCCGGCACACCCCGCAGCCCAGCCTCGACCGACTCGGCACGCTCGTCGCCTCCGTCCGCTCCGCCGGTCTGGCCGTCACCCTCTCCACCACCGGCGAGCCGCGCCCGCTGCATCCGGGCGTCGAGCTGTCCGCGTACCGCATCGTGCAGGAGGCGCTGAGCAACGTGATGCGCCACGCCCCCGGGGCGAGCGCGCGGGTCGAGATCGGTCATCAAGCCGCCGGGCTGACCGTCCGCGTCATCAACACCGCGCCGCTCCGCCCCTCCCCCGCCTCCCACGGCGTCCGGCACGGCCTGCTCGGGATGCGCGAACGCACGACGATGCTCGGCGGCGACCTGGCCACCGGCCCCGCTCCCGGGGGCGGTTGGGAAGTCACCGCCATCCTGCCCGTCACCGGAGACACCGAGGACATTCCAGGACACCGCCCATCCGCGCAGTGATCGCCGACGACCAGATGATGGTCCGCCAGGGCTTCACGGTCCTGCTGAACGCCGAGCCGGACATCGAGGTGGTCGGGCAGGCCGTCAACGGTCTCGACGCCGTCGCCAAGGTCGCCGAGCTCGCCCCGGACGTCGTCCTCATGGACATCCGCATGCCCGAGCTGGGCGGCATCGAGGCGACCCGGCGGATCACCTCCCCCGAGGGCTCGACGGTGAAGGTGCTCGTGCTGACCACCTTCGACCTCGACGAGTACGTGTACGAGGCGCTGCGCGCGGGTGCCTCCGGCTTCCTGCTGAAGGACGCGTCGGCCGACGAACTCGCCGAAGCGGTACGGGTGGCTGCCGCGGGCGACGCACTGCTCTCGCCCAACATCACCAAGCGGCTGATCGTGGAGTTCGCCCGGACGGCCGGGGCCCCGCGTGCCCCGCTGAAGGAGCGGATCGGGGATCTGACGGAGCGGGAGACGGAGGTGCTGTCCCTGATCGCGGCCGGTCTGTCGAACGCGGAGATCGCCGGGCGGCTGATCCTCGCGGAGCAGACGGTGAAGACCCATGTGGGCCGCATCCTGGTCAAGTTGGGCGTCCGCGACCGGACCCAGGCGGCGGTCTTCGCGTACGAGTCGGGGCTGGTGCGCCCGGGCGGCCTCTGACCACCCGGGCCGGGCGCGGGGCCCGTTTCGTAGGATCGGCTCCGTGACCACGGGGAACGGGGCAGGAACAGAGGGCGGCGGAGCGGTGGCGCGGCCGCACGAGACGTACCGGCCGCAGCCACCGGCGTACGCGGGGAATCCACTGCCTCCACCGGCGCATCCGGCCCCCGCGCCGCCCACCGAGATCGAGCGCGCGCTGTCCGCGGCCGTCGCCGACGGAAGCGCCGACGCGGTGCTGGCGGTGCTCGCACGGACCCGGCTGTACGTGCTCGTCGCCCGGCTGCACGCGGACATCCCCGGCTGGACGGCCCCGCTGCCCACGATCCGCGGCGAGGCCTCCCGGCGGACCTGCGTCCCGGTGCTGACCCCGGGGATGCTGCCGCCCTGGCACCCGGAGTGGGTGTTCCGCGAGGTGAGCATCGGCGAGCTGGCCCGGACCTGGCCGTACGACGTGCGCCGGCTCGCCGTGAACCACGGCACCCCGTACGCGGCGATGGTCGACGCCCGGCCCAAGCACCTCAGGGCCTGGCTGAAGGCCGACGAGCACTCCGGCGGGCACGAGCACGGCGTGCTGCTCACCGACAGCGGCGGGCCGCTGTACGGCCCGCTCGCCCACGGGCTGGCCCTCGGCGCCCATCTGGCCGTCACCAACGGCCTCATCTGGAACCGGCTCGGCGCCGCCTACGACGACTACGCCACCGACCGGGCCCGGCTGCGCAGTCCCTGGGGCATCCCGCACCGCGCCGAGTACCGCGACCGCCTCGCGTCGCTGATGAAGAACCAGCTGGTCGGGCGCTCCCAGGAAGCCGTCCTGCGCACCCGGCACACCCTGGCCGCCCGGCTGGGGCGGACGCCGACGCGCGAGGAGTGGGCCGAGGCGGTGGACCGTACCTTCGCCGCGCGCGACGCCGACGACCGGGCGCTGGCCGACCGGTCACTGCACCACGTCGCGCTGTACGAGGAGAGGCTCCGGGCCGACGGCGCGCTCGCCCCGGACGGCCGCGTCGACACCCTGGCCGCCTTCGACCTCGGCCGGGCGGTCAACGTCGTACGGCTCGCGCTCGGCGCCCGGTACGGCGATCCGCACGAGGCCGAGCAGGACGTGCTGCGGCTCGGCGAACTCGCCCGGGGGGCCTACACCTCATGGGCGGACTTCTCCCTCGGCTACCTCATGGCCCGCATCATCCACCGGGCCGAGGACGACGGCCCCGAGGCGGCGGAGCCCACGTACCAGCAGTCGCTCGCCGAGCACCGCCTCCTCACCCAGGACCCCACCAGCCCCTACCGGAACATCCCCTGGTCATGAACCCGATCCCCCACCCGAACCACCCCACGGCCCACCCGGCTCCCCCCGCGCCTCCGGCCCCCTGGGTCCCGCCCGCCGAGACCGAGCAGCTCCTCCACGAGGCGACGCTGTGCGGCGACGCGCGGGCCCAACTGGCCGCGCTTGCCGGGGACGAGCTGTACATCCCGGCCCCGCGCGCCGAGGTGGACGCGAAGCCGGACACCGTCACCTGGCGTGCGCACCACGACCCGTCGGGCTTCGTCTGCCGGCCGGTGCTCACCCGGGGCATGCTGCCCGCGTGGCATGCGGACTGGGTCTTCCACGGAGTCTCGCTGCGCTGGGTCGCCGAGTTCGGCTGGCCCGGGGCGGGGATGTTCCTGGGGGTGAACGTGGGGACGCCCGGCCAGTTGCTGCTGCCGGCGACCCCGACCGAGCGGGCGTTGTGGCAGCGGGCGTACGCGGAGAACGACCGCCTCCAGGAGAACCGGCTCCTCGCGCTGCGCCACGGCGCACTGCACGGGCCCCTGGCGTACGGGCTGGCCTGCGGGGCGCACCTGGCGATCGGGAACGCGGTGCCGTGGAACGAGGTCGGCACGGTCTACCGCGAGTACGCGAGGGAGCGCGAGCAGCTCCGCGACTCCTGGGGGATCACGGACAACGCCGGGTGGCGCGGGCAACTGGACGTCCTGCTGGATGCCCGCAACAGCCCGCCGGAGCCGGACTTCGTGCTGCGTACCCGCGAACAGCTGGCGGCCGGCCTCGCCGAGCTGCCGTCCGCCGACCTGTGGCGGGAGACCGCCGCCGGTCACGCCCAGGACCTCGGGGCCGACGCGGGCACGGTCAAGGGCATCGAGGACCTCGTACGCCGGATCATGCGCTACGAGGCCCGGTTCCGCGCGGACGGGCTGCTGCCGCCGGACGGCCGGGTGCGCACCACGGTCGCCTACGACTACGGGCGGGCGGTGAACCTGGCGCGGTGGGGACTGTCGGCGCGCTACTGCGCCCCGGCCGACGCCGAGCAGGCGATCGTCTACGCCGGGGCGCTGAGCAAGTCGGCCTACCGGTCGTGGGAGGACTTCTCGGCGGGGTACGCGCTGGGGCG
The DNA here is from genome assembly GCF_040613515.1 of Streptomyces sp. NPDC006261. Taxonomy (NCBI): domain Bacteria; kingdom Bacillati; phylum Actinomycetota; class Actinomycetes; order Kitasatosporales; family Streptomycetaceae; genus Streptomyces; species Streptomyces sp. NPDC006261. The sequence continues at coordinate 92,707 of NZ_JBEXSI010000029.1, read as the reverse complement.
GGTACTGCGGTTCGACGAGGAGGAGTACGGGCCGTTCTACGAACAGAACGTCCTCGCCCACCGTCTGCTGACGGAGAGCGAGGGCAGTCCGTGGCGCCACATCGCGTGGCGGTGAACGGGGCGGTGAAGGGGCGGGCGGCCGGGCGGATTCCCTCCCGGTCAGACGCCGGGCAGCAGGTGCCGGCAGCTCTCCGGGTGCTCCGCGAGGAACGTGGCGAAGTCCTGGGCCGGATGGCCGGTGAGCGTGGGCACCGCGTCGGAGACGGCCGCCAGTTCGCCGGCCGCGATCGCCTCGTACGAGGTGACCCAGCCGGCCACCTCCCACTCCTCGGCCCCCAGCCCGGCCCGGGCGGCATAGGCCTCCTCACGGGTCTCGGGGACGTAGCGGATGGAGCGCCCCGTGACCCGGCTCAGCTCCTCGGCGGCCTCGGAGAGGGTGAACGCCTCGGGGCCGGTGAGGTCGTAGCCCTTGCCGTCGTGGGCGGCCGACCCGTCCAGCAGTACGGCCGCCGCGGCGTCCGCGATGTCCTCGTGGGCGACGGCGGCGACCTTGCCGTCACCGCCCGGACCGCGCAGCACCCCGTCCGCGCCGGTCATCGCTGGCAGCCCCGCCAGGTACCAGTTGTCCCGCAGGAACGTGTGGCGCACGTCGGCCGTGCGGATGTGGGCCTCGGTGTGCCAGTGGTCGCGGGCGAAGGTGAACGTGGCGTCGGGCGCGGCGCCCTGGAAGGACACGTACACGATCCGCTCCACGCCCACCGCCACGGCCGCGTCCACCGCCGTGATGTGCTCGCGCACCCGGTAGGGGCTCTCGTGGGCGGAGACCAGGAATAGGGTGTGCGCCCCGTCCAGGGCCCGGCGCATCGCCTCCCCGTCGCCGTAGGGGGCGGCGGGCGCGCGGTCGGCGCCGGGCAGGTCGGGGAGGCGGGCCGGGTCGCGGCCGAGAAGGCGAACGGGGACTCCGGCGCGGGCGAGGCGCTCGGCGACCCGGCCGCCGACGGCTCCGCTCGCTCCGGTCACCGCGGTGAGGGGGCCGATCACTGGGGTTCGTCTTCCTCTCGTCGTACTGCGGACTCTCCGTGTGCTCCGGGCCAGGGCCGGACCTCCACCACCGCCTCCACCGGAAGCGGTCCGTACAGGTGCGGGAACTCCTCGCCGCCGGGCTTCATCGCCTCGTACAGGACGGGGCCGGTGAGGCGGGCGGGGTCGACGACCAGGACCACCAGGTCATGGCCGTCGGCCCCGCCCCGGCCCTCGTCCCCGTACAGCATCCGCGCCACGCCTGGGAGTTGGTGGGCCAGGGAGAGGTGGATGAAGCCCTCCTCCTGGAGGGTGCGGCCGCGGGTGGACATCTCGTACGTCCCTGTCCCGCGGGCCGCCTCCCAAAGGGATGCTTCGGCGAGGTGCAGCAGTGGTTCGGTCATCGAACCACGCTAGCGGGCGCTGCTAGTAGGTGCGGCGGCGTACCCTGCGTGTGGCGACGAGGACGGTACCGCCGGCGGCCACCAGCGCTGCCGCGATGGAGCCGATGATCCACTCATCGCCCCGCGATCCGGTGTCGGGCAGTTCACCCGGGTGGGACGGGGAGGGGGTCGGCTTCCACGTCGGCGTGTCGGTGGGACCCGGCGTGGGGTCGGTGGGGGTGGGCGTGGGGTCGGTGGGATTGGGGGTCGGTTCGGTGGGACCCGGCGTGGGCTCTGTGGGAGTGGGCGTGGGGTCGGTGGGAGTGGGAGTGGGGTCCGTCGGCTTCGGTGTCGGGTCCGTGGGGGTCGGTGTCGGGTCCGTCGGCTTCGGTGTCGGGGCCGTGGGGGTCGGTGTCGGGTCCGTCGGCTTCGGCGTCGGATCCGTGGGGGTCGGCGTCGGGTCCGGCCCGCAGGCCGGGAGGTCGCCGTCGAACGGGTACGAGTGGATCTCCTGGCCACCCGAAGGGCCCGACGAGGTGTGGGTGAGCGAACCGGCCGTGTAGAACCGGCCGTTGGTGCCGCTCATGGTGAGCGTGGCCGTGCTGGCCGGCTGCCCGATCAGCACGCTTCCCTGAAACTGGGCCGGCCCGGTCAGCGTCAGGTCCGTCGCGTCCGGGAAGTTCCACAGCAGGCGCTCGCGGAGTCCCGGGTTGGGGAGGGTGCCCATGAAGGTGGCGACCGTGCGGGCGTCCCCGTAGACGTTGACGAGGACGGTCGCGCCGGCGGGGATGCCGGCGAAGGTGAATCCGGCGTTGCCGCCCGTCGAGGAGACCAGGTCCGCGTCCACTTCGAAGACCTGGATCGCCGAGGTGCCGTCCCCGGTGAAGGTGAACGTGTCACCGACCCGCTCCCAGTCGCCGGTCGTCGCACGGTGCCCGTCACCGTCGTACGCGTAGCACCGGCTGGCCTCGGTGAGCGCCGGGCGCAGGCCGGTGAACGGAGCGACGGCGTCCGGGTCGTCGCGCGGGGCCGCCAGCGGGTTCACAGTGCCGCTCAGGCTCCCCGCGTAGGCGACCCGCCCCGAGTGTTGGCCCTCCTCCGCGAGGAGACGCTTGCCCGGGGCGATGGTGACGTCCCCGCCCACCGCCAGATAGTCGGAGCCGTCCGGCGGCGGGACCCGCGAACCGACTCCCGCGACACCGACGTTGTAGATCTGCGAGGCCTCGTCCCGCTTGTCCATGTCGAACCGGCCGAGGGTGACGATCTTCCCTTCGGCTTCGGCGGCGGCTTCCCGGACGAGGTAGTCCCCGCCGACGTAGATGTTGATGTTCTCGTCGAAGCCGGCGACCGGCCCGTTGTCGGGCTCGTTCCACGCGTCCGGGCACCCGCTGCCGAGACAGGGGCCCAGTCCGCCCGGCAACGGATCGGCGGCGGCGGCCGGGGCCAGCATGCCCACCATCGCTGCGGCCGTGGCCACTGTCACTGCCACCCGGATCGCGTTGCCGCGCCTGCGCGCCTGTTGTTCCATGCCGCGCAATATGCATCTTTAATGCTAGTCATTTGTTATGACACGCCGGATTTACCCCTATGCGTCGACCTATAGGACGGCGCCGACCTGCAGGAGAGCGTCGGCCTGGAGGGGCCTTCAGCGAGCCAGCAGCTCCTCCTCCAGCCGGGGATCGAGGCCGACCGTCGGCCGGTCCGGCCGCTGGGGCGCGGTGCCGCCGCGTTCGCACAGCCAGGTCCAGGTGTCCGCGACCGTCTCGGCGACCGGCCGGCAGCGCAGCCCCGCGGACTCGGCCCGGGCGTGGCCGCCCCGGTACAGCGTGTCGTACAGCTCCCCCTCGGGCAGCCAGATCGGCAGCCCGATCCAGGGCTCGACCCCCGCGGCCAGGAGGGTTTCCGGGTCCGTCCAACGCAGCTCGGCACCGGAGCCGGTGACCCGGACGCAGGCATCGAGCAGCTCGCCCATGGTGGTGTGGCCGGGACGGCTCACCGCGTTGTACGGACCGTGCAGCCCGGCCGCCGCGGCGTCCAGGATCCAGCTCGCCAGGTCGCGCGCGTCGACGTACTGGAGCTGAGTGGTACGCGGGCCGGGGGCGATCACCGGGCCGCCGCGGGCGATCCGCGTGAGCCACCAGGGCAGCCGCCCGATGTTCTCCCCCGGGCCGATGATCAGCCCCGCACGTGCCAGCAGGGCCCGGTCACCGAAGGCGTCGAGGGCCGCCAGCTCGCCGCCGCGCTTGGCCCGGTCGTACGGCACGTCCCCCTCCTCCCCGGGTGAGGCGCCGGACACCAGCGGCCCGTCCTCGTCAAGACCGGCGGGCGCCGGGTAGGCGTACACGGAACGGCTGGAGACGTACGTGTAGTGGCTTGTGCGGTCCGCCAGCAGCCGGGCGGCGTCCCGCACGGCGGTGGGCACCCCGCTCCAGGTGTCGACCACGACGTCCCAGTCGCCCGCGTGGTCCGCCAGCGCCGCCAGGCCCCGCGCCCCGCCCGTACGGTCGCCCGTCAGCGCGCGCACGCCCGGCGGCGGCGTGTGGTGGCCCCGGTGGAAGACGGTGACCTCCCAGTCCCGCTCCAGCGCGGCCTCGGTGACGGCCCGTCCGACGAACTCCGTACCGCCCAGCATCAGTAGCCTCATGGACCGAGCCTGCCCGCCTGCGCAGCCCGGGGGAACACCCGCACGCTGTCGGCAGAACGGGGAACCTTCCGGGATCAGGGCGTGCGGGCGAGCGGGCTGCGGTGGCGCAGCAGCCACTCGTAATAGCCGCTGGAGCGCCGGGCCGCCTCCCGGTAGGCCGCCTCCAGCTCCGCGTACGCCACCGAGGTGTCCGTCTCCGGCCGGGAGACCAGGAGCAGCCGGACGGCGAGCGGGTCGTCGCGCAGCGGGCGGATCGCCATGTCGTCGCGCGGCCCTGAGGTGGGCTGGCAGGGCGCGACGGCCTCGCCGAGCACGACGAGGGAGGCGGCGGTGAGGTAGTCACCGTGCAGGACCGGCGGGTCGATCCCGGCCGCACCCAGCACCCGGCGCACCCCGTCCCACTCGCCGTCCACCGTCGGATCGACCATCCACCGGTCGCCGGCCAGGTCCCCGAGCTCCACGACACGGCGGCGGGCGGCGGGATGGTCCCGGGAGAGGGAGATGAACTGCGGTTCGCGGTCCAGGAGTACGCGCTGGTCCAGGCCGTCGGGCAGGGCCAGCGGGGAGCCCTCCACCTCGTGCACGAAGGCGACGTCCAGCCGGCCCGCCTCGACCGAGCGCAGGAGGGCGTGGGCCGAGACGTCGACCCGCAGGGAGATCTCCGTACCGGGCAGGGCGCCCCGTAGCCTGCTGAGCCAGCTCCCGACGACCCGGCTCGCGGTGGAGCCGATACGCAGCCGGGGCCCCCGGGACACGTCGGCCTCCGCCAGGGCGTGGCTGACCAGGGCGCTCATCCCGTCGACCAGCGGCCGGGCCCGGCTGAGGACGGCACGCCCGAGGGGGGTCGGGCGGCAGCCTGTGCGTTCTCGGCGGAACAGCTCGGCGCCGAGCGAGTTCTCGATCCGCCGCAGCTGGGTGGTCAGGGAGGGCTGGCTCACGCCGAGGCGACGGGCGGCCTGGTGCAGACTGCCCGCGTCGGCGATGGCGCACAGCGCCCTGAGGTGCCTCACCTCAAGCTCCATGGAGCGGAGACTACGACCGGTCGTGCCCGCTGCACCAGCGGCCTCAACCCCATCAAAGGGCGCGATTTCAGCGGGTGTTGGGCAGAGCGTCATGAAGCGATGCCAGGGTGGCGCGGCCATGCCGGGCGGAGGAGGGGTGCGGGGGATAGGGCCGCGCTATCCCCGGTTGGCATCATCCCCGGCGGCCGTCCACTCCCCCACACTCACCCCGTACCGCCCCGCGCCCCGTCCGTCCAACGGACAACCCCCACGGCGCGGGTTCACCGGACCGTAGGAGAAATCCCCCATGAGACACCTCAGGACCGCCATCGCCACCGCCATCGCCGGTCTCGGCCTCGTCGCCGCGCTCGGCACGGCTCCCGCGGTCTCCGCCGCTCCTGCCCCTGCCGTCTCCACCCCCGCCACCATCGCCGCGTACAACGGGTCGGGCGAGAACGCCGCCGCGAACCGGGCCTTCTTCGACGCGGTCATGAAGTCCGTCGCCGAGAAGCGGGCCGCCAACCCCAGCGCCCTGGCCGTCACCGTCACCTACAGCGCCGCCTCCGCTCCGAGCTTCCGCACCCAGATAGCCAACAGCACGCGGATCTGGAACAGCTCGGTCAGCAACGTCCGGCTCCAGGAAGGCTCCAACGCCGACTTCACCTACCGCGAGGGCAACGACCCGCGCGGTTCGTACGCCTCGACCAACGGCCACGGCCGGGGCTTCATCTTCCTGGACTACCGGCAGAACCAGCAGTACGACTCGACCCGGGTCACCACGCACGAGACCGGGCACGTGCTCGGCCTGCCGGACACCTACTCCGGTCCGTGCAGCCAGCTGATGTCCGGCGGCGGCCCCGGCCCGTCCTGCACCAACGCCCAGCCGGACGCCAACGAGCGGGCGCGGGTGAACTACCTCTGGCGGAACGGCCTCGCCGCCGCTCCGGCGGGCACCGCCTCCTGACCCCGGGCGTCACACGAGACCGGGCGTCGCATGAGGAGAGGGCCGTTACGGACGCGCGGAGCCGGGACGGCCCTCCGTGGTGGGTGGAGCCGCTGCCGTACGCCGGTGGCCTCAGGTGGCCAGTTCGGCGCGGACCAGCGTCAGCAGCTCCTCCTCCGTCATGCCCAGCTCCCGGGCGTCCGCAACCACTTCGCGGACCCGGTCCAGGAGCTGGGCCCGGCGGGGCGAGGCGCCCTCGGTGACCACCGCACCGCGGCCGCGGCGCAGCTCGATCAGCCCCTCCTCGCGCAGCCGCTGGTAGCCGCGCAGCACCGTGTGGACGTTCACCCCGAGGGAGCCGGCGAGCACCCGGGCGGCGGGAAGCCGCTCACCCGGGCTCACCGCGCCGTCGGCGACCGCGCGGCGCACAGAGGCCGCGATCTGGTCGCCGAGCGGCACGGTGGAGGTGGGGTCGACCCGGAAGAGCATGGTCAGCGCCCCGCCCGGTTCCGGTCGACGAGGGTGTTGAGCAGGGCGGCTCCGGTCGCGGAGTCCTCGACGGTGACCGCGAACTCACGTCCGCCCCGCTGCCGGGCCACGATGGCCTCGCCCGAGCGGACGATGAAGCCGGTGCGGCCCGGGCGGATGCGGTAGCCCCAGCCGCCGAACTCCGCGACCGCGTTGACCTGCCGGCTGTCCGCCGCCTCGATGCGCTCCAGCGGGACCTGGGCCCGGGGCCAGGGCAGCAGGCCGGACACGGTGAGGCCGCGCCGGTCCACGGTGACGTGGGCGCGGCTGAAGGCGAGCACCAGCAGGGCGATGGCCAGCAGGGGTGCGCCGAGGAACCAGCTGACCCCGTAGCCGAGGCCCGTGCCGGTGACCACGATCACCAGGGCGCTCAGCGGCGGCCACCAGGCGCCGGTGGTGCGCGCCCAACCGGCCACCTCGCCGTCGGCCAGCGCGATCCGCTCACGGTCGGCGTGGCCCTTCCCGGCGTGAGGGTCCTCCGGCGCCGGGACCAGCCGGGCCAGCAGCAGCCCGACCCCGCCGGCGAGGACGGCCGCCCCGAGGGCCACGGCGAGGTGCCACAGCGGGAAGCTGCCGGCCGTAGACCCGTCGGGGGCATCGAGGTTGATGACCAGGGCGGCGCCCAGCACGTACTGGAGGAAGGCGGCCACGGCCCAGCCGCCGCCGATGAGCAGGCGGTGGGCGCGCCCGTAGAACTTTCCGCCGACCACCGTGAGGACCCACAGGGCGCCGAGCATGGGTAGCACCGGGGCGGCGACCAGGGCGTAGGTGGTGCGGTCGGCATAGCCGTTCGGATCGCCGGAGGCGTCGAAATGGCTGGCCAGGCGGGCGGGAAGGCGGTCCTTGAGGGCAAGGAAGAGGATCAGGTCGACGAGGAAGGCGAGGACAAAGGGCAGGGCCGCGAGCGTGGCGTGGCCAAGGTTCTTGCGTGTCATGAAAACCTCCGTTGTTCGCATGTTAGTAGAACAACTTGAGGAAGGGCAATGGAGTGGTACCGACGGCGCCCCCCTCGGGAGCCGCAACCAGCTCTGCCCCGTACCGGAGTTGCGGTACGGGGCAGAGGAGGAACCCGTCAGGAACGGCGTGACCGTCAGGCGGGTTCGAGGGGTTCGAGGGGCTCCACGGGTTCCAGGGGGAAGGCCCCCCGGTGACCGGTCCCGGCGCCCTTGGCCGGGCGCACATCGAACTCCTTGCAGCTCCAGATCTCCTGGACGAAGCCGGTCCGCCGGTCCCACAGGTCCAGCACCGCGTCCTCGCCCTCCGCGTCCCGGTAGGCGTCCTTGGCCCCGCGGAAGCAGGCGAGGCCTCCGGAGAGGCCGCGGCCGGGGGCCGGGAAGTAGTCGGAGAAGGCGCAGGCGATACAGGTCTGGAGCCGGATGCCGTCCGGGAGGATGCGCTGGATCGCCGTCAGAGCGGCGGCGAAGTCGCTTTCGGCCCTGGCGGATTCGTACACCGCACCGTCCAGGTGGAGGGTGAGGTAGAGGTCCGGGTCCGCCCGGCGCAGGGAGAGCAGGCAGCCGAGGGTGGCCTGCCGCAGGTCGCCCTCGACGAGGACGGGCAGCGGGAGGTCCCACTCCAGTACGCAGTCGGTGAGCGCGCCGTCCGCCAGGGCGAACATCCCGCTCTCCGGAGGCGTGCCCGACACCGGCGCCAGGTCGTCGAAGCTCTCGCCCTCGAAGTCGACGCCTCTGATCCGGATCCGGAGCTGCTGTCCGTCCGTGGTGAGAACGACGGAATCGGAACCGTTGCGGTCCCGGTACCAGCCGGCCCACGACTCATCTGTCATGAGCAGGGACTGTAGCCCCTGCCCTGTACGGTCCCCGTGCCCACCCTCCCTCCCCACCGCCGGGTCAATCCGTCCGCGGCTCACGCCACATGGGCCACATCGACGGACCGTCCGGCAGTTCGACGGCCCGGCCCAGGCAACGGAAGCCGAGCCGTTCGTAGAGCGAACGGCTGCGGGCGCTGCTCGCCTCCAGGTAGGCGGGTACGCCGTCGCGATCGCAGCGGTCCAGCTCCGCCCGGATGAGCTCGGCCCCGACGCCCTCGCCCTGGCGCTGCGGGGAGACACCGATCATGAGCAGATACGCATGGGCGCGGTCGTGCGGGTGCACCTTGCCGGTCAGCCTGCCGACCAGCTCGCACCGCTCGTTGTCGGGGTCGGCGGTCTGCCGCATGAGGGCGGGTGTGGGGTCCTCCTCCTCGGGCGCACCGGCGGGCACCGGCAGCCACAGGGCCACCGCGGCGCCGTCGTCGGCGATGTCGATACGGCCTTCGGCGAGGGTGATGTCGGCGAAGACGCCGAGGAACCTGCCGTGCACCGCCCGCCGGTGCGCCTCGTCGGGGAAGACCCAGCTGCTGACCGGGTCGTGGTGGAAGGCCTCCTCCAGGACCGATACGACCAGTTCCCTGTCGTGCTGGCCCGCCTGTTGTATCCGTATGCCCATGACCGGCTTCCGCCCCTTCGCCCGCTGCTCTCGACGCTCGACCGCCGACTCCCAATCGTCCTTCGGAATAGTAGAGTTGAGGAGCGGACTCCGGGCGGGGCAGGCCGGTCAGCTGGTGCGGCGGGTGACGAATTCGGCCAGGGCCAGCAGGTCACCGGCAGCTTCGGGGTCGGGGACCGCCCGGGAGAGGTGGTGCACCGCCCGGGCCATCCGGTCCGCCGCGCAGGCCTGGGCCCAGTCCCGGCCGCCGGCCCGGTCCACGGCGTCGGCTGCGCGGTCCACCTCCGCGGAGGTGGTCATGGGCCCCCGGTAGAGCGCGGCGAGGTCGGCGGCAGCCGGCGTACCGGAGGTCAGGGCCGCCACGACGGGCAGCGACTTCTTGTGGGCGGCGAGGTCGGCGCCGACGGGCTTACCGGTGCGGGCCGGGTCGCCCCAGATGCCGATCAGGTCGTCGATGAGCTGGAACGAGAGGCCCGCCTCCCGGCCGAAGCCGTCCATGGCGCGGACCGCCCGGTCCTCCGCCCCGGCGTAGAGGGCGCCGAGCGCGCAGGCGCAGCCGAGCAGGGCGCCGGTCTTGGCCGTCGCCATGGTCAGGCATTCGTCCAGCGTGATCTCGTCCGGGCCGCGCTTCTCGTAGGCGCAGTCGGCCTGCTGCCCCGCGCAGAGCTCGATGACGCAGGAGGAAAGGCGGGCGGACGCCCGCTGTGCGGCCGGGTGGGAGTCCTCGGCCAGCAGCCGCTGGGCGAGGGCCAGCATGGCGTCGCCGGTGATGATCGCGTCCGGGACGCCGAAGACGGCCCAGGCGGTGGGCCGGTGTCTGCGGGTGGTGTCCTCGTCGATGACGTCGTCGTGGAGGAGGGTGAAGTTGTGCGCCAGCTCGACGGCGACGGCGGCGCGCACGGCGCGTTCGGGATCGCCGCCCAGCGCCCGGGCCGCGGCCAGTACGAGCGCGGGCCGGATGGCCTTGCCCGCCTGTCCGGCGGCGGGGGTTCCGTCGGCGTTCTCCCAGCCGAAGTGGTACATCGCGATCCGGCGTATGCCACCGGGCAGCGATTCCACGGCCGATCGCAGATGCGGGTCGACGATGGCGCGGGTGCGCTCCAGCAGCGCCGCGGCCTCGTGCCCTTCCGTCGCTGCGTCCGTACTGGTCATGGTCACGGTCACTCCCTGGGGCGGTGCGATGGAACGGGTCCCCGCAGCCCGGCCGGTGTCGGCCGACCGGGCTCCCGTGGGTGACAAGCAGTCAGTGCCAGCGGCTCACCTCCACGTTCTCCAGTACGCCGAGGGCGTCCGGTACCAGGATGGCGGCGGAGTAGTACGCAGTCACGAGGTAGGAGATGATCGCCTGCTCGTCGATGCCCATGAAACGGACCGAGAGGCTCGGCTCGATCTCGTCCGGGATTCCGGTCTGCTGGAGGCCGATGACGCCCTGTTCGGCCTCCCCGGTCCTCATGCAGATGATGGAGGTGGTGCGGGCGTCGGTGACCGGGATCTTGTTGGACGGGAAGATCGGCACCCCGCGCCAGGCCGGCACGTGGTGACCGCCGATGTCCACGCTCTCGGGGACCAGCCCGCGCCGGTTGCACTCGCGGCCGAAGGCGGCGATGGCGCGCGGGTGGGCGAGGAAGAGCTTCGATCCGCGCCGCCGCGAGAGCAGCTCATCCATGTCATCGGGGCTGGGCACCCCGTCGTGGGGCTGGAGCCGCTGGCCGTAGTCGCAGTTGTTGAGGAGGCCGAACTCCCGGTTGTTGATGAGCTCGTGCTCCTGGCGCTCGCGCAGCGCCTCGACCGTGAGCCGCAACTGCTGCTCGGTCTGGTTCATCGGCTGGTTGTAGAGGTCGGCGACCCGGCTGTGCACCTTGAGCACCGTCTGCGCCACGCTCAGCTCGTACTCACGGGGCGCGGCGTCGTAGTCGACGAAGGTGTGCGGGACGACCGACTCGCCCACATGTCCGGCGGAGAGGTCGATCGCCGCCTCGCCGTAGTGGTTGGTCCGCTGGTGCGGGATCGTTAGCAGACCGGCGAGATGGGCACGGAGCGGCTCTGCGCGCTCCGCCAGGTTGAACACGTCCGCGCGGCTGAGCGTCAGCAGCGTGCAGGCGGTGACGGCCCGGGCCGTGTACTCCCAGACGGCATCACCGTCGACCAGACTCTGGTCACCGAAGTACGCCCCGTCGGCGAGGACTCCGAGCTCCGTCTCGTCCCCGTAGAGACCGGAGCCGATCTTCTCCACCTTGCCGTGCGCCAGCAGGAAGACCCGGTCCGCCGCGTCCCCCGTCGCGGCGAGCACCTCCCCAGCGGCCACGTCCCGCTGCTCGCACCTGCGGGCGAGCTCGGCGAGGACCTCCTCGTCCCCGAAATTGCGCAGAGCGGGCAGCTCCCCCAGTTCGGCGGGGATCACGGACACCTGATCCCCGGTCTGTACGAACGTCACCCGGCCGTCCCCGACCGCATAGCTGAGTCGACGGTTCACCCGGTACGTACCGCCCTGTACCTGCACCCACGGGAGCATCTTCAGCAGCCACCGCGAGGTGATCTCCTGCATCTGCGGCGCGGATTTGGTGGTCGTCGCGAGGTTCCGCGCAGCTGCCGTCCCCAGACTCTGCTGCGGCGGCGCCTGCGTGTCGCGAACCTCTTCACCAACGGACATCTGACGTCCTTTCAATCATGGGCTGACCTGCTGGAGAAGCCTTTCAGCAGAGGACGCCGCCCGCCATTACACAAAAGAGTGTGACTAATCAGCCTTCGGTCGGGGCACGTTGCTCCCCATCGCCCCGCGGAACGCAAAAGTTGCATCCAACATGCCACTTATTTAGGGTGGAGCCGTGCGACTGACCAGATTCACCGATGTGGCGCTCCGCGTGCTCATGCGGCTGGCGGTCGCCGAGGGCGCGGATCCGCCCACCACGCGCGAGGTGGCGGACACCATGCGGGTGCCCTACACGCACGCGGCCAAGGTCGTCGCCCGCCTCCAGCACCTGGGCCTGCTCGACGCCCGCCGCGGCCGGGGCGGCGGCCTGACCCTCACCACGGCCGGGCACTCCGCCTCGATCGGTGCTCTCGTACGGGAGCTGGAGGGCACGGACGACGTCGTGGAGTGCGAGGGCGGCACCCCCTGCCCGCTGCGCTCCGACTGCCGGCTGCGCGGCGCCCTGCGACGGGCCCAGGACGCCTTCCACGCCTCGCTCGACCCGATCACCGTCACCGATCTCGTCGCCTCCCCCACCGGCCCCCTGCTGCTCGGCATCGGCAGCGGGCCGCCACCGGACTGAGCGCGGCCCCGCCACGCAGCCAGGTTCGCGGAGCACGCCGAGGAGCTGTGGGACCGGGGCGTACCGCAGACGCCGTGACGGCGCGGCGAGAGGGCACAGCCACAATGGGAGGGTGAGCCCGCCCGTAGACCTCGCCCGTGCACTTCAGCCCCGGCCCCCCTCTCCCTTGCAGGAGGTACTGGACGACCGGTTCGCGCGCCGGGGCGTTCGGCTGCTGCTGAAGCGGGACGATCTCATCCACTTCACCCCCCACTGGGATACGGCCGCACTTGGACCAGCGGAGCTGTACCCTCCGGGCAACAAGTGGCGCAAGCTCGCCCTCAATCTGGAGGCGGCCGCCGGGCGGACCGTGCTGACGTTCGGCGGCGCCTACTCCAACCACCTGCGGGCCACCGCCGCGGCCGGCCGGCTGCTGGGGTTCCCCACCATCGGCGTGGTGCGCGGCGACGAGCTGGCGCACCGCCCGCTCAACCCCTCGCTCGCCCGCTGTGCGGCCGACGGCATGCGGCTGCACTTCGTGGACCGTACGGCCTACCGGGCAAAGGCGTCACCCGAGGCCCTGGAAGGGCTGCTGAGCCTGTTCGGGGACGTGGAGGTGATCCCGGAGGGCGGCAGCAACGCCCTGGCCGCACAGGGCTGCGCAGCGCTGGGGCGCGAGTTGCGTGGGCACACCGATGTAGCGGCCGTGGCGTGCGGGACCGGCGGCACTCTGGCCGGGCTGGCGGCCGGGCTGGACGGCCGGCAGCGCGCTCTGGGAGTACCGGTGCTGCGCGGCGGCTTCCTCGGGGCGACCGTGACCGCGCTCCAGCAGGAGGCGTTCGGCGGTCCGGCCGGGAACTGGTCGCTGGACGAGCGCTTCACCTTCGGCGGCTACGCCCGTACGACCCCGGAACTGGACGCCTTCGCCGCGGACTTCGAGGACCGGCACGGGCTGCCGGTGGAGCGGGTCTACGTCGCCAAGCTGCTGTTCGCACTGGCGTCCCTGGCCGAGGAAGGGGCGTTCGCACCGGGCACCCGGGTGAGCGCGGTGATCACGGGCTCGCCGGACACGTGGAGCTCTCAGGAGTCGTCCGTCTCGCGGTAGGCGGCCGCCTCCTCCAGGCCCAGCCGGCGCGGGCAGCGTACGCATCATCTCGTCGTCGATCCGCCGCTCGTCCCGGAGCCGGACGAAGACCTCCCGTTCCGCCTCGATCATCTCGCGGGCGAGTCGGCGGTAGGTGTCGTCCGTCGACTCCCCCGTGACCGGGTCGGCCACCCCCAGCCGCTCCCAGACGCTCACCCCTGCGGCACGCCACCGGGCACTTCCGGAGGCCGGCCACCCGGTGATGCGGAGCTTCGAGCCGGGCGGGGGCTGGCGCTGGTGCTTCGAGGACGGTTCGATCGTCTGACGTCTGGGTACGTCAATCCGGCGCCGGTTCTTCGTAATTGGACGCCGTAGACCCCTGGCCACTGTGTGTACTCATTGGTTTACTATGAGTGATGGCCGGGGGATGGGGTGCGGGCGACACTGCATCATGGATCCGATAGCGTCGCCGAGCTGAGAACCGTCGACCGACCGCATGGCTCCGGGCCACCCTTCCCGGAGCCTCGAAAGAGTTTGTGCCACCTTGGAGGTGAGGGTGTCCCAGATCGCAGGCGAGCCCGGGAATCAGGACTTCGTAGAAGTCCGGCTGCCCGCTGCGGGTGCCTACCTGTCGGTGCTGCGAACGGCCACGGCCGGTCTCGCAGCGCGTTTGGACTTCACTCTCGACGAGATCGAGGATCTTCGTATCGCGGTCGACGAGGCCTGCGCGATCCTGCTTCAGCAGGCCGTGCCCGGCTCCGTCCTCAGCTGCGTGTTCCGTCTCATCGACGACTCTCTCGAGGTGACGGTGTCGGCCCCCACGACGGACGGCCGCGCACCCGAGCGTGACACCTTCGCCTGGACGGTGCTCTCCGCGCTGGCCGGCAAGGTCGAGTCGACGGTCGCCGACGACCGTACGGTCAGCATCAGCCTCTACAAACAGCGCGGCGCGGGCCCCGGGCCGGCGTGAGCGAAGGGAACGGGGACGGTCCTGTGCGGGACGAGACGATCCGACCCGGGGTGGTGCGCCCAGCAGGCATCCCGGAGCAACAGGCCCGACCGCATCCGGTGGACGGAGCGGACGGGCCCCAGGGGCTCAACGTCGCGGTGGAGCAGTCGCAGGAGCGGGCGGGCCAGATGAGCGAGCACGGGCACCACGATCCACACGACCGCAGCGGGGCCCGGGCCCTGTTCATCGAGTTGCGGGAGCTTCCCGACGGCTCCGCGGAGAAGGCGGAGCTGCGGAACCGGCTGGTACGGATGCATCTGCCGCTGGTGGAGCACCTGGCCCGGCGCTTCCGCAACCGCGGTGAGCCGCTGGACGATCTGACGCAGGTCGCCACGATCGGCCTGATCAAGTCGGTGGACCGGTTCGACCCGGACCGGGGCGTGGAGTTCTCGACGTACGCGACCCCCACGGTCGTCGGCGAGATCAAGCGCCACTTCCGGGACAAGGGCTGGGCGGTGCGGGTGCCCCGCCGCCTCCAGGAGCTGCGTCTCTCGCTGACCACGGCCACCGCCGAGCTCTCGCAGCAGCACGGCCGCTCGCCGACCGTGCACGAGCTGGCCGAGCGGCTCGGCATCTCCGAGGAGGAGGTGCTGGAGGGCCTGGAGTCCGCCAACGCGTACAGCACGCTCTCGCTGGACGTGCCGGACACGGACGACGAATCCCCCGCGGTCGCGGACACGCTGGGCTCGGAGGACGAGGCGCTGGAGGGCGTGGAGTACCGGGAGTCGCTCAAGCCGCTCCTGGAGGACCTGCCGCCGCGCGAGAAGCGGATCCTGCTGCTGAGGTTCTTCGGCAACATGACCCAGTCGCAGATCGCCCAGGAGGTCGGCATCTCGCAGATGCACGTCTCCCGGCTGCTGGCCCGCACCCTGGCCCAGCTGCGCGAGCGCCTGCTCGTCGAGGAGTAGACCCCGCAGGAGCGGGCCGGTCCGCCCCGGGGTTCCTCCGCTCCTCGGGGCTCAGGCCTCCGGGTTCACCCCGGCGCCCCTGCGCAGGCCCAGGACCTGGGTGGTCGCCGGGTTCAGGACGAGCACCAGACCGGTCACGGCGACCGCCGCCAGGACGATGCCCGCGGGGATCAGCGCGCCCTGGGAGCGCAGCAGCGTCCAGGCCACGGGCAGCGCCATGATCTGGGTGATCAGCGCCGGGCCCCGGCTCCAGCCGCGCAGCAGCATCAGACCGCGGGCGGCGATGAGCGGGATGGCGCCCAGCGCGATCAGCGTGATGCCGACCGTCTCGGCCTGCTGCGGGCTCTCGGGGCGCCCGAGCACCCCCATGACCAGCAGGTACAGCCCGCTGGCCGCGAGCGCGGTACCTTCGAGGGCGTTGATCCCGGCGAGGGCGGTGATCCTTCGCGGGCGCTCCGTCGCGGCGGGCGAGGGGGCGGAGGGGGTCGCTTCAGTGCTCACGCCGTTCAGGTTGGCATCCCCGGGCCCCGGAAGTGAAGCCGGGGTGGCCGGGCGCGGCACATGTCACGTACGAGGCCGGCGCCGAGGAGCACGTACGGGGAGGGCGTCACGGAACGTGACCGGCCCTGAGCTGAACGAACCGCGACTTCGGGGCCGAACCGCCCGGTAGGTACTCTGGCGGGCATGCGCGCACTCCTCGTGGTCAACCCGGCAGCCACCACCACCAGTGCCCGCACCCGTGACGTCCTCATCCACGCCCTGGCCAGCGAGATGAAGCTGGAGGCGGTGACCACGGAGTACCGGGGTCACGCGCGGGATCTGGGGCGGCGGGCGGCCGACAGCGACGACATCGACCTGGTGGTCGCCCTCGGCGGTGACGGCACGGTGAACGAGGTCGTGAACGGGCTGCTGCACCGGGGCCCGGACGTGGACCGCGTCCCGAAGCTCGCCGTGGTCCCCGGCGGCTCCACCAATGTCTTCGCGCGCGCCCTGGGGCTGCCCAACGACGCGGTGGAGGCGACCGGCGCGATCCTGGACGCCCTGGAGCACCGGAGGGAGCGCACGGTCGGCCTGGGGCTGGCGGCCGGCACCCCGGGCACCGAGGACGAGTCCGTCCCCGAACGCTGGTTCACTTTCTGTGCCGGTCTCGGCTTCGACGCCGGAGTGGTCGGCCGGGTCGAACAGAAACGCGAGCACGGCAAGCGGTCGACGCACGCGCTGTACGTGCGCCAGGTGGTCCGGCAGTTCCTGAACGAGGCCCACCGCAGACACGGGACGATCACACTCGACGTACCCGGCCAGGAGCCCGTCACCGACCTCGCGCTCTCCATAATCTGCAACACCGCCCCCTGGACCTACCTGGGGAATCGCCCGGTGTACGCCTCTCCGAAGGCCTCCTTCGACACCGCTCTGGACGTCCTCGGGCTGAAGCGTCTGTCGACCGCGGCGGTGGCCCTGTACGGCACCCAGCTGCTCACTTCGAGCCCTGACAGAGGGCCGCGCGGGAAGCATGCCGTTTCACTGCATGACCTCACGGACTTCACCTTGCATTCAAAGGTCCCACTGCCCTTCCAGATGGACGGCGACCACCTGGGACTGCGTACGAGCGTGACGTTCACAGGCGTACGCCGTGCACTGCGTGTGATTGTGTGAGTGGAAGGGCCGAAAGTCCTTTAACTCGAACGTTTGGCCTGGGCCCCACCCCTTAGAAGTGCGGCTGTGACCTAGTCGACACCGAGGAATCAAAAAAAACTTTCCAGAAGGGGTTGTATCCGCCGCCGAGGTTTGCGAATCTCTACATGGCGATCGGGACGGCCCGCAACACCGGCCTCCACTGAGAGCCAGAACCCCTCCTCACCATCACAGACCACACCCAGTCCTTCTGGGAGTCGGCCCGTCATCTGCGGGGGGATTCGTGAAAGCGTTCACATTCACAAGCAACAAGCGTGTAATACCAAGGAGAGGTAGCAGCCATGGACTGGCGTCACAACGCCGTTTGTCGTGAGGAAGACCCCGAGCTGTTCTTCCCCATCGGCAACACCGGTCCTGCGCTGCTGCAGATCGAGGAAGCCAAGGCCGTCTGCCGTCGCTGCCCCGTCATGGAGCAGTGCCTGCAGTGGGCGCTCGAGTCCGGCCAGGACTCCGGCGTCTGGGGTGGCCTCAGCGAGGACGAGCGCCGCGCGATGAAGCGCCGTGCCGCTCGCAACCGGGCGCGTAACGCCAGCGCCTGACCGACGCCCCCCACGAACACGCCTCAGCCAGGCGGCGCGCACAGAGCGTGCGCACAGCCCCGCCTTCGAGTCGCAGCGCGCAGTACCCCGGAGCGCATCGCAACGTGAGCATCACGGAGCGGGCCCGGACCGTCACCACGGTCCGGGCCCGCTCTGCTGTGTGCTCCCGGCCGTGTGACTACTTGTCACCGCGCACCGGCAGGTCCAGCACCACCTGGGTACCGCGCTCCGGCGCCGGGACCATGCCGAACGTACCGCCCAACTCGCCTTCAACCAGAGTCCGTACGATCTGGAGCCCCAGATTGCCGGCCCGCTGCGGGTCGAACCCCTCGGGCAGACCGCGCCCGTCGTCGGTCACCGTGATGAGCAGTCGGCCCTCGGTCGGGGATCCGCCGCGCACGGCGGAGACCTCCACCGTGCCCTGATCGGCCACGGCGAACGCGTGTTCCAGGGCGTTCTGCAGGACTTCGGTCAGCACCATGGAGAGCGGGGTGGCGACCTCGGCGTCCAGGATTCCGAAGCGTCCGGTGCGCCGGCAGGTCACCTTGCCGGGCGAGATCTCGGAGACCATCGCGATGACCCGGTCGGCGATCTCGTCGAACTCGACGCGCTCGTCCAGGTTCTGCGAGAGCGTCTCGTGGACGATCGCGATCGAACCGACGCGCCGCACCGCCTCGTTGAGCGCCTCGCGCCCCTGTTCGGAATCCATCCGGCGGGCCTGGAGGCGCAACAGGGCGGCCACCGTCTGCAGGTTGTTCTTCACCCGGTGGTGGATCTCCCGGATGGTCGCGTCCTTGGTGATCAACTCGCGTTCACGGCGGCGCAGTTCGGTGACGTCCCGGAGCAGGACCAGGGAGCCGATGCGGACCCCCTTGGGTTTGAGCGGGATGGCCCGCAGCTGGATCACCCCGCCCGCGCACTCCACCTCGAACTCACGCGGGGCGTACCCGCTGGCCACCTTGACCAGGGCCTCGTCCACCGGGCCCCGGGAGGGCGCCAGTTCGGCGGTGGTGGTGCCGAGGTGGTGGCCGACCAGGTCGGAGGCGAGGCCGAGGCGGTGGTAGGCGGAGAGGCCGTTGGGGCTGGCGTACTGCACGACCCCGTCCGCGTCCAGCCGGATCAGGCCGTCACCGACGCGCGGGGAGGCGTCCATGTCGACCTGCTGGCCGGGGAAGGGGAAGGACCCGGCGGCGATCATCTGGGCCAGGTCGGAGGCGGACTGGAGGTAGGTGAGCTCCAGCCGGGAGGGGGTACGCACCGTGAGCAGGTTGGTGTTGCGGGCGATCACCCCGAGGACCCGGCCCTCACGGCGTACGGGGATGGACTCGACCCGTACGGGAACCTCCTCGCGCCACTCCGGGTCGCCCTCGCGCACGATCCGGCCCTCGTCCAGGGCCGCGTCCAGCAGCGGGCGGCGGCCACGCGGCACCAGGTGGCCGACCATGTCGTCCTGGTAGGAGGTGGGGCCGGTGTTGGGCCGCATCTGGGCGACCGAGACGTACCGCGTCCCGTCGCGGGTGGGGACCCACAGCACGAGGTCGGCGAAGGACAGGTCGGAGAGCAGCTGCCACTCCGAAACCAGCAGATGGAGCCACTCGAGGTCGGTGTCGCTCAGAGCGGTGTGCTGGCGGACGAGATCGTTCATGGAGGGCACCTGTGGAGCGTACCCGGGGTGAACAGCCGTGCTCGAACCGATCGGCCCGGCGGGCCGTGCTGTGTGGCAGAGGACCGCTGTCGCGCAGGGTGCCGATGGACAGGGCGTGGTGCGCGGCCGGAGAATGTCGTGCACGCGGATGGACACGGGCAATTGGTCTAGTCCACAATAAGTTCACCAGGACCTCCGCTCTCCCCGCACAGGAGAGCGGACCGAGGCACCCGGCGCTCTCTGCCCTGACCGCGCAAGGTGCCTCATGTGACCGACGGCACCGCACACCGTCGGTCGGAAGCTCCGGGCTGCGGTGCCGGGCGGGCTGAGGGTCCCGCCCTGGCGCCGCGGCCCGCGGGTGTTTCCGGGGCCGTCCGGCCGCTGGTCAGCGCGTCTCCGTCACCTTGGCGAGGGCGCGCGGCGAGTCCGGGTCCTGGCCGCGCGCGATGGTGACCTCGTACGCCAGCATCTGCAGCGGCAGGATCTCCAGGATGGGCTGCAGCTCCTCCGGCACCCCCGACGTCGGCAGCGAGAAGCCCGCCGAAGCCGCCTCCACCTGGGCTTTCGGGCCGACCACGAACAGGTCGGCGCCGCGCCCGCGCAGCCGGTCGAGCACCGGCTGGAGGGCCTCGCCGCCCCGGCCGTCGGTGACCACGGCGATCACGGGGGAGATGTTGTCGACCATCGCCAGCGGGCCGTGCAGCAGGTCGGCGCCGGAGTAGGAGAGAGCGGGGATGTAGCTGGTCTCCATGAGCTTCAGGGCCGCTTCCTTGGCCGTGGGGTAGCCGTAACCGCGCGAGGTGATCACCATGCGCTCGGCGAAGCGGTAGCGGGAGGCCAGCGCCTTGACCTCGGCCCGGCGGCCCAGGATCGCGCCCGCCAGGTCGGGCACGGACGCGGCCGCCTCCGTGCCGTCGGCGCCCGCCAGCCCCTCCACGAAGAGGTAGAGGGAGAGCAGGGAGGCCGTGTACGTCTTGGTGGCCGGGAGCGCCTTCTCCGGGCCCGCCAGGATGTCGATGTGGTATTCGGAGACCGCCGCCAGGGCGGAGTCCGGGTTGTTGGTGACCGCGAGGGTGACCGCACCGGCCTCCCGGGCGGCCCTCGTGGAGGCCACCAGGTCCGGTGAGCCGCCCGACTGGCTGACGGTGATGACGAGGACGTCCCGCAGATCGGGCTTGGCCCCGTACGCCGTCGTGGTGGACATGGAGGCGAGGCCGCAGGGCAGGCCGAGCCGGATCTCCAGCAGGTACTTCGCGTAGAGCGCCGCGTTGTCGGAGGTGCCGCGCGCGGTGAGCAGGACGAAGCGGGGGTTCCTGGCGGCGATCTCGGCGGCCACCTCGCGGATGCCGGGCGCGCCCTGGTCGAGGATGCGCCGCAGCATCGCGGGCTGCTCGGCCATCTCGCCGGACATGATGCGGCCGGGCACGTCGCGCTGGTCGTCGGGGCCGGACGGAGGGGTGGCTGACATGGGGGGTGCCTCCCGATGCGGTGTCGTACCGGACAAGTCGACCAGGCAAACGCGGGGTCCGCCAGCGGGCGGGGCGGCGGGCCGAACCGTGGGCCGTTCACCGCACGCACGGCCGATTCTGCTAGATTGGGCCTTTGATTGGTCTATACCACAGAGTTCCCCTCATCAGATCGGCAGGCACAGCGTGGAAGTTGTCATCGTCCCGGACGCCACGGCAGGCGGCGAACTGATCGCGGAGGCCATCGCCTCCCTGCTCAGCCGCAAGCCCGACGCCCTGCTCGGCGTTGCCACCGGCTCTACCCCGCTGCCCGTCTACCGCGCGCTCGCGGCCAAGGTCGCCGTCGGCGCCGTCGACGCGTCGCGTGCCCGCATCTGCCAGCTCGACGAGTACGTCGGGCTGCCCGCCGGCCACCCGGAGTCGTACCGCTCCGTGGTCCTGCGTGAGGTCGTCGAACCGCTCGGGCTCTCCGAGGCGTCCTTCATGGGCCCGGACGGCTCCGCCGAGGACGTCCAGGCCGCCTGCGAGGCGTACGACCGGGCGCTGGCCGAGGCCGGCGGGGTCGACCTCCAGCTGCTCGGCATCGGCACCGACGGGCACATCGGCTTCAACGAGCCGTGCTCCTCGCTCGCCTCGCGCACCCGGATCAAGACGCTGACCGAGCAGACCCGGGTGGACAACGCGCGCTTCTTCGACGACGACATCGACCAGGTGCCGCACCATGTGATCACCCAGGGCATCGGGACGATCCTGGACGCCCGGCACCCGATCCTGCTGGCCACCGGTGAGGGCAAGGCGGAGGCCGTCGCCCAGACGGTGGAGGGGCCGATCGCCTCGATCGTGCCGGCCTCGGCGCTCCAGTTGCATCCGCACGCGACGGTGGTGGTGGACGAGGCGGCGGCGTCGAAGCTGAAGCTGGCGGACTACTTCCGCGCCACGTATGCGGCGAAGCCGGCGTGGCAGGGGCTGTAGGTCGTACGCCTGTACGTGCGGGAAGGGCCAGGACACCGTGAGGCGTCCTGGCCCTTCCCGTTGTGCCGCCCGTCCGGCGAGAGGCTTTGTCCTCGATCGCCGGACGGGCTTGATCCACCGGCCTGACGGCCTTGTCCTCAGACGCCGGAAGGGCTGGACCTGCCCGCCCGGCACGCTTGTCACCGCCGAGGGCTTGAACTAGGCCCCCGTCACCGCTTCCGCCGCTGCCTGGCCGCAGACCCTGGAGGCGCCGTGGGTGGCGATGTGGAGGGCTCCCCGGGGGGTGGACTCCGGGACGCCCATCTCGACCACGATCGTGTCCGGGCGCGCCGCCAGCAGGGCGTCCAGCGCCTCGCCCATCCAGGCGTGGCGGTGTTCGTCGCGGACGACGGCGACGATGCGCCGTTCCCCCGCCGCGGCGACCGCCTCGGCCGCCGGGTCGGCGCTCTCGCCGGTGTACGTGGCCGCCTCGGTGCCCGGCAGGAGCCGGGTGAGTCCGGCGGTGATGCCCCAGGGGGTCTCGTCGCCGACCGCGATGTTCGCCACCGCGGAGAACTCCGCGACGTACCCCGGCTCGGTCAGCCGGTCGCCGGTGCCGGTGACCTTCACCGCGCGGCGGGCGGCCACCAGGCCGATGTCGGAGCTGACTCCGGTGCCGGGCGCGGTCCCCTCCTGCACTTCCGCGCCCGGCTCCGGGATGTCCCCCCGGGCCCCCTGCGTCCAGGACGCGAGGGCTCGTACACGGGCGGCCGCATCCGCGAGCCGCTCCTCGGCCAGGTCTCCGCTGCGCACCGCGGCGACGAGGGCGTCGCGCAGGCGCAGCACCGTCTCCTCGTCGGCCAGCCCGCCGCCGACGCAGATGGCGTCGGCGCCCGCGGCGATCGCGAGGACCGATCCGCGCTCGATGCCGTAGGTCCTGGAGATGGCTTCCATCTCCACGCCGTCGGTGACGATCAGGCCGTCGTAGCCCAGTTCCTGTCGGAGCAGACCGGTGAGGATCCGTGGACTCAGGGTGGCGGGGCGGTCCGGGTCGAGTGCGGGAAGCAGGATATGCGCGCTCATCACCGATTTGGAACCCGCTGCGATGGCCGCCCGGAAAGGCAGCAGCTCACGGGCGTGCAGGGTGTCGAGATCCACATCGATGCGGGGCGTCGCCAGGTGCGAGTCGACCGCGGTGTCGCCGTGGCCGGGGAAGTGCTTGGTGCAGGCGGCGACGCCGGCGGCCTGGAGCCCCTCGATGTACGCGGCGGTGTGCCGGGCCACCAGAGCGGTGTCGGCGCCGAAGGAACGTACGCCGATGACCGGGTTGTCCGGGTTGGAGTTGACGTCCGCGGACGGCGCCCAGTTCAGGTTGACGCCGCACACGGCGAGCCGGCGGCCGAGCTCATGGGCGACGGTCCGGGTCAGGTCGACGTCGTCGACGGAGCCGAGGGCGAAGTTGCCGGGGAACGAGGAGCCGTCCCTGACCTCCAGGCGGGTCACGTCGCCGCCCTCCTCGTCGATGGCGACGAGGACATCGTCCCGCTCGGAGCGCAGCCGCGCGGTCAGGGCGGCGAGCTGCTCGGGCGACTCGATGTTGCGGCCGAACAGCCCGACGGCGGTGAGCCCTTCACCGACGCGGCGCAGCAGCCAGTCCGGTGCGGTGGTTCCGGTGAATCCGGGCTGGAGCACCGCGAGCGCGTCGCGCGTCAGGGTGTCCGTGGTGGAAACGAGGGTGGTCATGGGCCCGCACTATCCCTTCACAGCGCCGGAAGTGAGGCCTGCGGCCATCTTCTTCTGGATGATCATGAAGAACACGACGACGGGCAGGGCGATCATGGTCGAGGCCGCCATGAGTGCGCCGTAGTCCGTTCCGCGCTCGGTGGTGAACGTCATCAGCCACACGTTCAGCGTGTACTTGGAGTTGTCGTTGATCAGGATGTACGCGAAGAGGTACTCGTTCCACGCGTTCACCAGGGCGAAGATCGACGCGGCGGCGAGCCCGGGGGCGAGCAGCGGGAAGATCACCCGGCGGAAGGCGCCGAAGCGGGTGAGGCCGTCCACCATCGCGGACTCCTCCAGTTCCACCGGGATGTTCACGACGAAGCCGCGGATCATGATGGTGGCGAAGGGCAGCGTGGAGACCAGGTAGACGACGATCAGGCCCCAGTACTCGTCGATCCCGCCCATGGCGTTGAGCTGGGCGTAGATCGGGATGAGCATCGCCGTCGGCGGCAGCATCTGGACCAGGATCATGACCAGGATGAGGGCCTTGCGGCCGAAGAACCGGAACCGTCCGATCGCCAGAGCCGCCAGCGTGGCGATGATCATGCCGCCGAGCACGGCGGTGACGGCGACGATCAGGCTGGACTGGATGGCGGTGACGAAGTTCGGCTGGTCGACGGCGCGCGCGAAGTTGTCGAAGGTGATCGACGTGGGCCACAGGGTCTGGTCGTAGCTGCGGATCTCCTGGTTGGGCCGCAGGGCGCTGATGACCAGCCAGTACACCGGGAAGATCATGACCGCGGCGATGCCGAGGCCGATGATGTCGAGGTGGAGCCGGCTCTTCTTCCGGTCGGGACGCAGCGCCTGTGTTTCGGTCGTACTGCTCATTCGACCTCTCCCGTCTTCATGAGCTGGCGCAGGTAGAACACGGCCACGCCGGACAGCAGCACCACCGTGATGAGGGCGATCGCGGTGCCCTGGCTGAAGGAGGTGGACTCGAACGCCTTGGAGTAGGAGTAGAGGCCGAGGGTCTCGTACTCCGGCTCGGGCTTGTTGCCTCGCAGCAGCCAGATCTGGCCGAAGACGTTGAAGTCCCAGATCACCGAGAGGGTGGCGACCATGGTGAAGACCGGCTTGATGACCGGCCAGGTGACGAACTTGTAGATGCCGTACGCGCTGGCGCCGTCGAGTGCCGCTGCCTCCTCCAGCTCCTGGGGGACCTGGGTGAGGGCGGCGTACAGGGTGACGACGACGAACGGGATGGCGCCCCAGACGACCAGCAGGGTGATGATGCCGAAGCCCTGGACCGGGTTGAGGTACCAGTTGTGCCCGAGCCAGTCCTCGCCGACGACCTTGGCGATCAGCGTGTTGATCAGGCCGTAGTCGGAGTCGGCCATGAACCGGAAGATCGAGGCGGCGACCATCAGCGGCATCGACCAGGCGGCGATCAGGGCCACCGTCAGGACGAGCCGGACCCAGGTGGAGAGCTTGCGCATGAGCAGGGCGACCAGCAGCCCGATGCCCATCGTCAGCGTCACACAGATGACCATGAAGACGACCGTGCGGAAGGTGACCCACCAGAACTCGGAGTCGCCGAGGATGTTGGTGAACTGTTCGAAGCCCACCCAGGGGGCGGGCTCTCCGGACCACAGTTCGCGCCGGCCCATGTCCTGGAAGGACATGATGACCGTCTTGCCGAGCGGGTAGAGGTAGACGGCGGCGATCGCCACGATCGCCGGGAGGATCAGGAAGTAGGGGAGGAGTTCACCCTTCTTCCGCTTCCTCTTCTGTACCCGGGGTGCGTCGTCGGAGGACGACTTCCCGGTCGGCTGCGGGTCGGGCGGTAGCGGGACCGGCGGCCCGACGGCCTTGGTATCAGCGGCAGACACGTGGCTGACCTTCCATCGCGGGTCCGAGGCGGGCCCCGGAATTCACGGCGTTCACTTACGAGAAGAGGGCGGGGGCCCGGCATCGCTGCCGGGCCCCACCTGGCGACCGGAGGAAGGTCAGGCCTTCTTGTTGATCAGGGCGTTGATCTTGTCGTCGGCCTTCTTGGAGGCGTCGGCGACGGAGGAGCCCTTGAGGATCTCCAGGAGAACGTTCTCCAGGATCTCCTCCTTCTCGATGGAGGCCCAGCCCGGCGCGATCGGCGTGAACCAGGCGTCCGGCACCGCGTTGGCGATGGCGGCGGTCTCCGGCTTCGTCTTCAGCGGCTCGAGCTGCTTCTCGTTGTTCGGAAGGACGTTCTTCGACGCGAGGACCTCGCCGCCCTTCGCGTTGGTGAAGAGGGAGATCCACTCCTGGCCGAGGTCCTGGACCTTGGACTTGGAGATCGTCGCGAGGTCCGAGCCGCCGATGAAGGACGGGAGGGCCTTGCCCTCGGGTCCGGGGATACCGGCCGTGGCGATCTTGCCCTCGAGCTTCGGGTTGCCGTTCTCGCCACCCGTGACGCTGCCGGCCTCCCAGGCCTGGCCGTAGATCACGGCGGCCTTCTCGTTGGCCATGACGTTGGCGTGGTCCTGCTCGTCCTTCGTCTGGTCGGCCTTGTTGTACTTCTTGACCAGGTTGACGTAGTGCTCGAGGCCCTTCTGCGACTCGGGGGAGGACAGCGAGCCCTTCCACTCCTTGGCGCCCTCGTCGTACGTGGCTATCTGGCCACCGTAGGCGGCGACGTAGGACATCGCGGCGTACCAGTAGCGGCCCGGGAAATAGAGAGAGGAGGCGCGCTTGTCCTTCTTGCCCAGCTCCGCGGAGACCTTGTCCATCGCCTTGAGGAACTCGTCCTCGGTCTGCGGGAGGACGTCACTGCCGGTGCCGGCCTTCAGCATGTCCTTGTTGTAGACGGCCAGACGGGCACTGGCGTAGTAAGGAACGCAGTACGTCTTGCCCTCGTAGGTGCAGGTGTCCTTCAGACCCTTGATCCAGGTGTCCGAGTTCTCGTACTTCTCGGGGTCGATTTCCCCGAGCGCACCGTTGAGGATGTACTGCATGGTCTCGGTGTTGCCGAGTTCGACAACGTCCGGGAATTTGTCGCCACCGAGGGAGGTGTCAAGCTTCTTGACCTTGTCAGCCCACTGCTGGTACTGAACCTTTACCGTGACACCCGGGTACTTCTTGTTGAACTCGGCATTGACGTCCTTGACCAGTTCGGGCCAGGTCGACTGGGCCTCGCCCATGAGCCAGACGGTCAGGTTTTCCTTGCGGTCCTTCGGGTCCTGCGACGATGCCTTGTCGTCAGTCCCACATGCCGCGACCGAAACCAACATGCCCGCGACACCGATAGCCGCGATGAGCTTGCGCTTCACGTCAAACCCTCCTCAGGGATGCTGCAACCCCACCCACCGCGAAGACATTCGACGAGTTCTGTTGGGGCTGGACCTGGTCTTTAATGGTTTAGACCAGTACCGGGAGCTTGGCCTAGACCTTTAGGGGTGTCAAGGGTGTATAAGAAGTGCACTCGCGTCCGTTATAGGACCGACACCTAAGGGAGGGCGACGACCCGTGACCGGACCGTGCCACCATGTGAGCCGCTACAGACGGAGGAGCCGGTGACGGCAGCAACGCAAGCGTCGGGAAGGCGGGCCATGGGTGCCGACGGGGGCAGTTCGGGGAGCGAGACCGGCAACGGTCCGCGCACCGCGCGCGTACCGAAGTACTACCGGCTCAAGCGGCATCTCCTCGACATGACCGATACCTTGCCGCCCGGCACCCCGGTGCCGCCCGAACGCACCCTGGCGGCCGAGTTCGACACCTCGCGCACCACCGTGCGCCAGGCCCTGCAGGAGCTGGTCGTCGAGGGCCGGCTCGAACGCATCCAGGGCAAGGGGACCTTCGTCGCCAAGCCGAAGGTCTCCCAGGCGCTCCAGCTGACCTCGTACACCGAGGACATGCGCGCCCAGGGGCTGGAGCCGACGTCCCAGCTGCTCGACATCGGCTATGTCACGGCGGACGACACGCTCGCCGGTCTGCTGGACATCTCGACGGGCGGCCGCGTGCTGCGCATCGAGCGACTGCGCCTCGCCAGCGGGGAGCCGATGGCGATCGAGACCACCCATCTTTCGGCCAAACGCTTCCCGGCGCTGCGCCGCTCGCTGGTGAAGTACACCTCGCTCTACACCGCGCTCGCCGAGGTGTACGACGTCCGCCTCGCCGAGGCCGAGGAGACCATCGAGACCTCGCTCGCCACCCCGCGCGAGGCGGGTCTGCTGGGGACGGATGTAGGGCTGCCGATGCTGATGCTCTCCCGCCATTCGATCGATGGCCAGGGCGAACCGGTGGAGTGGGTGCGTTCGGTGTACCGGGGCGACCGGTACAAGTTCGTGGCCCGCCTGAAGCGGCCGGTGGACTGAGAACCAGCAGCGTGCGGACAGGCGGTGGCGCGGGGACCCCCTCCCCGGGCCACCGCCTGTTTTCGGTCATCCCGGCTGCCGCCCGGATCAGGTGAACCGGCCTCCCCTGCCGTCCGTGCCCTTACTGCGGAACTTCGGTGGAGACATCGGTGATACGCGACCGGTATGCGGACAGGGGTTCCGGACAGGCGGCCGTACCACCTAGATTTCGCGCACGCTACGACAGTGATCACGCGAGGGGACGGATCGAAATGCCGGAATCGCCCACACCAGCACCACCGGTTCCACAAGCACCGGGACGGCGGACACCGTCCCCGAAGTCCATAGTCGTCTGGAGCCTGGTCGGCCTGGTCGGCGCGATCGGCTGGGCCACCCTCGCGCTCTCGCGGGGTGAGGAGGTCTCCGCCGCCTGGATGCTGGCGGCGGCGCTGGGCTCGTACGCCATCGCCTACCGCTTCTACTCCCGGTTCATCGCCAACCGGGTCCTGAAGGCGGACAAGAACCGCGCGACGCCCGCCGAACTGCTGGACAACGGTGTCGACTTCCACCCCACCGACCGCCGGGTGCTGTTCGGCCACCACTTCGCCGCCATCGCGGGCGCCGGCCCCCTGGTCGGCCCCGTGCTCGCCGCGCAGATGGGTTATCTGCCCGGCACGATCTGGCTGGTCGTCGGCGTCATCTTCGCCGGTGCCGTCCAGGACATGGTGACGCTCTTCTTCTCCACCCGCCGCAACGGCCGTTCGCTCGGCCAGATGGCGCGCGACGAGATAGGACCGGTCGGCGGGATCGCCGCCCTGGTCGCGGTCTTCATCATCATGATCATCCTGCTCGCGGTCCTCGCGCTGGTCATCGTGAACGCGCTCGCCCACTCGCCGTGGGGCGTCTTCTCCATCGGCATGACGATCCCGATCGCCCTCTTCATGGGCGTCTATCTGCGCATCCTGCGGCCCGGCAAGGTCAGTGAGGTCTCCCTCATCGGCGTCGCGCTGCTGCTCCTCGCGATCGTCTCGGGCGGCTGGGTCGCCGAGTCGTCGTGGGCGGACTTCTTCACGCTGGAGCCGGGCACGCTGGTCATCTGGATGATCGTGTACGGGTTCCTCGCCTCCGTGCTCCCCGTGTGGCTGCTGCTGGCCCCGCGCGACTACCTCTCCACCTTCATGAAGGTCGGCACGATCGGGCTGCTGGCCCTGGGCGTCATCGTCGCGCTGCCGACCCTGAAGATGCCCGCGGTCACCGACTTCGCCACCAACGGCCAAGGACCGGTCTTCGCCGGCTCGATGTTCCCGTTCGTCTTCATCACCATCGCCTGCGGTGCGCTGTCCGGCTTCCACTCCCTGGTCTCCTCCGGCACCACGCCGAAGATGGTCCAGAAGGAGACGCAGATCCGGATGATCGGCTACGGCGCCATGCTGGTCGAGTCGTTCGTCGCGATCATGGCGATGATCGCCGCCTGCATCATCGACCCGGGCCTGTACTTCGCCATCAACGCGCCGGTCGGTGTGATCGGCGACAGCGTCCAGTCCGCCTCCCAGGCCGTGGCCAACTTCGGCTTCACCATCACCCCGGACGCCCTGGCGCAGGCCGCCAAGGACGTGGAGGAGGCGAGTCTGCTCTCCCGGACCGGCGGCGCGCCGACGTTCGCGCTCGGCATGGCGGAGATCTTCTCCGCGGTGATCGGCGGGACCGCGATGAAGGCGTTCTGGTACCACTTCGCCATCATGTTCGAGGCGCTCTTCATCCTCACCACCGTGGACGCCGGCACCCGCGTCGGGCGCTTCATGCTCCAGGACATGCTGGGCAACGCCTACAAGCCGTTCCGCGAGGTCAGCTGGAAGCCGGGCGTCTGGTTCGCCAGCGCCGTCGTGGTCGGCGGCTGGGGCTACTTCCTCTGGGTCGGCGTGCACGACCCGCTGGGCGGCATCAACCAGCTCTTCCCGCTCTTCGGCATCGCCAACCAGCTGCTGGCCGCCGTCGCACTGGCCGTCTGCACCACCCTGCTCGTCAAGTCCGGCCGACTGAAGTGGGCATGGGTCACGGCGGTCCCGCTCGCCTGGGACGTGGCGGTCACCCTCACCGCGAGCTGGCAGAAGATCTTCTCGTCGGACGTGAAGATCGGCTTCTTCGCCCAGCGCGACAAGTACCAGGCGGGCATCGACGCGGGCGAGGTCCTGCCACCCGCCAGGAACATGGACGACATGCAGACCGTCGTCACCAACTCCACCGTCGACGGCGTGCTGTGCGCCCTCTTCGCCCTCCTCATCATCGTGGTGCTCGTGGACGCCGGCCGGGTCTGCTTCAACGCCATCCGCGACCCGGAGAGCGTGAGGCTCCACGAGACGCCGTACGTCGAGTCCAAGCTCGTCGCCCCGGCCTCGCTCATCGCCACCAAGGAGGAGAAGGCCGAACTGGTCGCCGCCGGAGTCGGCCCCGAGGGCGGCATCCGCAAGGAGACGGCGGGAACGGGGAGCCGGACATGACCCTCGCGGACGTACGACGGGTCGCGGGACGGATCCGCTGGTACGTCCGGGAACTGACCGGCGAGTCGGCATACGACCGCTACGTGGCGCACGCGAGGGTCCACGATCCGGACACTCCGGTGATGACCCGCCGCGCCTTCGAACACAGCCGCACCGACGCCCGTGAGACGGATCCCCGCGAGGGCTTCCGCTGCTGCTGAGCGCCACCGGCCGATCGGGGCCGTCGCACCCCTCCCAGGGGCGCGGCGGCCCCTTCTCGCGCCCTCGTACGGGCCCGTTCCCACCCGGCCGGTACGGAAGAAGCTGGGCGGAGAAGTCAGGCCGTCTGGCGAGCTTTCGAGTCGGCCGACACAACATGTGGGGGCTTCCTCATCAGGCGCCCCCCACATGTATGCTCAACCTCGCTGTCGCCGCAGGGGAATCCGGTGCGAATCCGGAACTGTCCCGCAACGGTGTGATCAGTGTGCTTTTGCACACCCGAAGTCCGACGACCTGTCGACAGCGCGTCCGGCTCGACCGAACCGGACGCCAGACGTCCGGGCCTCGCGGATGGGCCGGTGGACGCCGTGAGCGGTGCTGCCCTCAGGGGCATCGTGCTGCCCGGCTCCCCGCTCGCCGCCGGGCCCCCAGCCGAGCGAGGGATAGCCCAGTGACCATCGCGCCCGCCGATCCGGTTTCAGCCACCGAATCCGCTGCCTCCACCACGTCCGGAGCAGGCCAGAACGACGGACCCGGGACCGCCCTGCTGCGGACCCTGACCGACCTCACCGCCGATCTGCCCGACACCGACCCCGGACGGGTCGCCGCCTCCGCGCTGCGCGGGCGCAACGCCCGCTCCGACGAGGCCGAGCTGCGCTCGCTGGCCACCGAGGCCGCCGCGGGTCTGATCTCCGAGGACCCGGCGTACTCCCGGCTCGCCGCCAGGCTGCTGACCCGCACGATCGCCGACGAGGCCGCGGGCCAGGGCGCGACGCACTTCTCCGCCTCCGTCGCCGTGGGCCACCGCGAGGGCCTGATCGCCGACCGCACCGCCGAGTTCGTGGCGCTCCACGCGGCCGCGCTGGACGAACTCGTCGAGCAGGCGCTGGCCGACGGCGACGACGACCGCTTCGGCTACTTCGGTCTGCGTACGCTGCACAGCCGCTACCTGCTGCGCCACCCGCTCACCCGCCAGGTCATCGAGACCCCGCAGCACTTCATGCTGCGCGTGGCCGCGGGCCTCGCGGAGGACGACTCGGTGCGCGCGCTGGACGAGGTCGCCGCGCTCTACCGGCTGATGAGCCGGCTGGACTACCTCCCCTCCTCCCCCACGCTCTTCAACTCCGGCACCCGGCACCCGCAGATGTCCTCCTGTTATCTGCTGGACTCGCCCAAGGACGAGCTGGACTCGATCTACGACCGCTACCACCAGGTGGCGCGCCTCTCCAAGCACGCGGGCGGCATCGGTCTGTCGTACTCCCGCATCCGCGCCCGGGGCTCGCTGATCCGGGGCACCAACGGGCACTCCAACGGCATCGTGCCGTTCCTCAAGACGCTGGACGCCTCCGTGGCGGCGGTGAACCAGGGCGGCCGGCGCAAGGGCGCCGCCGCGGTCTACCTGGAGACCTGGCACGCGGACATCGAGGAGTTCCTGGAGCTCCGCGACAACACCGGTGAGGACCAGCGCCGTACGCACAACCTGAACCTGGCGCACTGGATCCCGGACGAGTTCATGCGCCGGGTCGACGCGGACACCGGCTGGTCGCTGTTCTCCCCCGCCGAGGTCCCCGAGCTGGTCGACCTGTGGGGCGACGAGTTCGACGCGGCCTACCGCGCCGCCGAGGCCAAGGGGCTGGCCCGCAAGACGATCCCGGCGCGTGAGCTGTACGGCCGGATGATGCGGACCCTCGCGCAGACCGGCCAGGGCTGGATGACGTTCAAGGACGCCTCCAACCGGACCGCGAACCAGACCGCCGAGCCGGGCCGGGTCGTCCACTCCTCGAACCTGTGCACCGAGATCCTCGAGGTCACCGATGACGGCGAGACGGCCGTCTGCAACCTCGGCTCGGTCAACCTGGGCGCCTTCGTGGGAGACGGCTCGATCGACTGGGAGCGCCTGGACTCCACGGTCCGCACCGCGGTCACCTTCCTCGACCGGGTCGTCGACATCAACTTCTACCCGACCGAACAGGCCGGGCGCTCCAACTCCCGCTGGCGACCGGTCGGCCTGGGTGCGATGGGCCTCCAGGACGTCTTCTTCCAGTTGCGCCTGCCCTTCGACTCCCCCGAGGCCCGCGCGCTCTCGACGAAGATCTCCGAGCGCATCATGCTCGCCGCGTACGAGGCGTCCTGCGACCTCGCCGAGCGGTCCGGCCCGTTGCCCGCCTGGTCCCAGACGCGTGCCGCGCGCGGTGTGCTGCACCCCGACCACTACGACACCGAGCTGAACTGGCCGGAGCGCTGGGACGCCCTGCGCGCCCGGGTCGCCGAGACCGGCATGCGCAACTCGCTGCTGCTCGCGATCGCGCCGACCGCGACGATCGCCTCGATCGCGGGTGTGTACGAGTGCATCGAGCCGCAGGTCTCCAACCTGTTCAAGCGCGAGACGCTCAGCGGTGAGTTCCTCCAGGTGAACGCCTACCTGGTGGACGAGCTGAAGGAGCTCGGCGTGTGGGACGCCCGCACCCGTGAGGCGCTGCGCGAGGCCAGCGGCTCCGTGCAGGGCTTCGCCTGGATCCCCGAGGACGTGCGGGCGCTGTACCGCACGGCGTGGGAGATCCCGCAGCGCGGCCTGATCGACATGGCGGCGGCCCGTACGCCGTTCCTCGACCAGAGCCAGTCGCTCAACCTGTTCCTGGAGACGCCGACGATCGGCAAGCTCTCCTCGATGTACGCGTACGCCTGGAAGCAGGGGCTCAAGACGACGTACTACCTGCGTTCGCGCCCGGCGACCCGCATCGCCCGTGCCGCGTCCGGTCAGGCGTCGGCCGCCGTCCCCATTCCCGTGCAGCAGGCGTCGGCTCCCGACGCGGACGCCATCGCCTGCTCCCTTGAGAACCCCGAGTCCTGCGAGGCCTGCCAGTAATGAGCTCCAACGAGAACAAGAACCTGCTCGACCCGGGCTTCGAACTGACCCTGCGTCCCATGCGCTACCCGGACTTCTACGAGCGCTACCGGGACGCGATCAAGAACACCTGGACCGTCGAGGAGGTCGACCTCCACTCGGACGTCGCCGACCTCGCCAAGCTGTCGCCGGGCGAGCAGCACATGATCGGCCGGCTGGTGGCGTTCTTCGCGACCGGTGACTCGATCGTCTCGAACAACCTCGTGCTGACGCTGTACAAGCACATCAACTCCCCCGAGGCGCGGCTCTACCTGTCGCGGCAGCTCTTCGAGGAGGCCGTGCACGTCCAGTTCTACCTGACGCTGCTGGACACCTACCTGCCCGACCCGGACGACCGGGCGGCGGCGTTCGACGCGGTCGAGGAGATCCCCTCGATCCGCGAGAAGGCCCAGTTCTGCTTCAAGTGGATGGACTCGGTCGAGAAGATCGACCGGCTGGAGACGAAGGCCGACCGCCGCCGCTTCCTGCTGAACCTGATCTGCTTCGCGGCCTGCATCGAGGGGCTGTTCTTCTACGGTGCCTTCGCGTACGTGTACTGGTTCCGCTCGCGCGGCCTGCTGCACGGTCTCGCCACGGGCACCAACTGGGTGTTCCGTGACGAGACGATGCACATGAACTTCGCGTTCGAGGTCGTGGACACCGTCCGCAAGGAGGAGCCGGAGCTCTTCGACGACGCGCTCCAGCAGCAGGTCACCGACATGCTGAAGGAAGCGGTCGAGGCGGAGCTGCAGTTCGGCCGCGACCTGTGCGGCGAGGGCCTGCCGGGCATGAACACCGAGTCGATGCGCCAGTACCTGGAGTGCGTCGCCGACCAGCGGCTCGCCCGCCTGGGCTTCCCGACGGTGTACGGCTCGGAGAACCCGTTCTCCTTCATGGAGCTGCAGGGTGTCCAGGAGCTGACGAACTTCTTCGAGCGCCGCCCGTCCGCCTACCAGGTGGCGGTCGAGGGCTCGGTCGGGTTCGACGACGACTTCTAGGACCTGACGAGGCGGTCCCGGGCACCGGTCGGTGCCCGGGACCTCGCCTGTTCCGGCCGGCGTCCCTCCTGCCGGGCACGGTGGGCGGCGCTGTGCGGTCGGTCGGACGGCGTCGACCGTTGCGGCCTGTGCCCCCGCGGGAAGCGCCGGTCCCCCCCGTTCATGGCGGCTTCCAAGCACGCCCACAGGCGCCCAGGTTGGGCAGTTGCTGATCCCTGCCTCGGTGGAGTTGCGTGCACCCGAAAGCCGGTCCGGCCCTGTGACAGCGCCGGCGAACGCGGCGGAGACAGTGTCCCGATCCGCGGCCCTCTTGGGAGACTTCTCTCATGAGCCCGAGCTCTGCCTCGACCGGTTCGCGCGGACGGCGGCGCAGGCGCAGGCACTGTCGCAGCTCACCGGGCAGGGCACGGTGGCGGGGAACCTCGGCACCGTCGTACGCGCGCTGCTCGACGCCGCCGGCCCGGCCCTCTCGGGGCTGGCCATGAGCCGGGCCGCCAGCTCTCAGCGGACCCGCGAGGCCATGGAAGGCGGGGCGCCCGGCTTCCGGGTGATCGAGGAGGCCATGACCACCTATCTCGCGGTCGAACGGCGGCTGGGCCGGGAGGCGGAGGCCGTCGACCCGGGCACCGCGGCCCTCGCCATCGTCGGCACCACCCACCACCTCCTGATGACCAGCTGGCCGGGCGCACCCGACCCGCAGCTCTCCGTGACCCGCCTGGTGGCGTTGCTGGTGGACGGCCCGGGGCCGTCGGTCCGGCCCCCGGACGAACGGCGTTCGAGCTAGGCCTTCGCCCAACCCTTCGGGCATGAGCGCCGCGTGACCCTATAAGGCCGCGCGGCGCTTTCCGGGCCCCGAGCTGAGCACCCATGCCGGCTTCACCATCCGTACCGAACACGGCCTGGAGCGGCTGGAGGAGGCCGACCTCATCGCCGTACCGGCCGGCAGCAACTTCATGGAGCGGGAGTACCCGGAAGAGGTCCTCGACGCGCTGCGGCGGGCCGTGGAACGCGGGTCGCGGGTGCTGAGCGTCTGTTCCGGGGCGTACGTCCTCGGGGCGGCGGGCCTGCTGGACGGCCGCCGCTGCACGACGCACTGGCGCCACGCGGCGGAGCTGGCCCGCCGCTACCCGAAGGCGATCGTGGAGCCGGACGTGCTGTACGTGGACGAGGGCTCAGTGATCACCTCGGCCGGGACCGCTTCCGGGATCGACGCCTGCCTCCACCTCGTCCGCCAGGCGTACGGGCAGGACGCGGCCAACACGATCGCCCGGCGCATGGTGGTGCCGCCGCACCGGGACGGCGGCCAGGCGCAGTACATCAGCCGACCGCTGCCCCGGAACGCCTGCGACACGGTCGGCTCCACCCTGGCGTGGATGGAGCACCACCTGGACCAGGAAATGTCGGTGGAGCAGCTGGCGGCGCTGGCGCACATGTCGCCGCGCACCTTCGCCCGCCGCTTCCAGCAGGAGACAGGGACGACCCCGTACCGCTGGCTGCTACGGCAGCGGGTGCTGCTGGCCCAGCACCTGCTGGAGACCTCCGACCGGACGATCGACACGATCGCGGGGCAGACGGGGTTCGGCACGGCGGCAACCCTGCGGCACCAGTTCGTACGCACGCTCGGTACGACGCCGAACGCCTACCGCCGGACCTTCCGGGGCCCGGCGGGCACCGTGCCCGACGTCGCCTGAGGACGGACGCCGGGCACGGTCAGCGGCCTTGGATCAGATACCGCAGCTGGGGGCCGACCAGAAGCGGCTGGGCCCCTGGTTGACGTGCACGTGGTCATTGTGGCCCGAGTAGCCGGGGCCGAGGATGCCCCGGAAGCCGTGGTAGCGGGCCTGCTTGGCCAGTGTGCACAGAGAGTGGGGCGAGGCGCCGAGGTCGACCGCGTCGCCGTACAGGTGGCGGCTGTTGCTCGCTCCGCCGACAGCCGAGTTGCAGGAGTAGGAACGGAAGCCGCTGGTGACGCGGATCGACCTGTCCCCGAGCGCGTGGCGCAGCGCCTCCAGTTTCCACATGCTGCTCAGCGCGTTGGCCTTGGCCGTGCCCGCCGCGACCGCGCCGCCGGCCCAGGTGCTGTTGCACTGGTTGAGCTCGGGGTACGTGAAGTGGATCGGGGTGCAGTCGTTGTCCTGGAGCTCGTAGATCTTGGCCTGGGTGGCGGGGCCCGCGATTCCGTCGGCAGCCAGGCCGTAGGCCGCCTGGAACCGCTTGACGGCGGCGGTGGTGGCCGGGCCGTAGGAGCCGTCTACGGCGAGCACGGAGTCGTACCCCGGCCAGCCGGCCACCCGGATCTGGAGCTGGGTGACGTCGTTGCCGGTGGCTCCGGGCGCGAGCGTACGGGTCCAGGTGTAGCAGCCGTCGGCCTGCGCGGGCCCGGCGGTCAGGACCGCCCCGCCCAACGCGAAGGTAATGGTCATGACAAGTCCGAGCAGAACGCGTGCGGTGCGTTTCAGCATGGGGCTCCCTCTCGGTCACGGACGCTGTGCGGCGAGCCTGGCCCAAGGGGTCGACGCGCGTCAACTACCCCAAAGGAAACGGCAGTTAGCTGCCACGGGTACGTGAAAGGCCCGGCACCAGGAGTCGGTGCCGGGCCCTTCACGCGGATACGCGTCCTCAGTCGTTCGGGACGGTCTCGTAGCGCGGCGTGCCCTCTTCCATCTGCCGGAGCGCGTCCTTGCGGTCGCGCTTGGAGAGCCGGTCGATGTACAGGTAGCCGTACAGGTGGTCCGTCTCGTGCTGGAGGCAGCGCGCGAAGTAGCCGCTGCCGCGCACCTTGATCGGATTGCCCTGGGCGTCCTGGCCGCGCACCACCGCGTAATCCGGGCGGGCGAGGGAGGCATACGCGGTCGGGACCGAGAGGCAGCCCTCGTTGGAGTCGTCCAGCACCCGAGCCTCGGGGGGCAGCTCCTCCAGGACCGGGTTGCAGACCACGCCGGTGTGCCGGTTGCCGTCGTCGTCCGGGCAGTCGTAGACGAAGACCTTGAGGTCCACGCCGATCTGGTTGGCCGCGAGGCCCACGCCCTCGGCCGTCTTCTGGCTGGCGAACATGTCGTCGATCAGCTGCGCCAGCTCGTCGCCGAACTCGGTGACGTCCTTGCACTCCTTGTGCAGCACCGGGTTGCCCACGACCGT
Source organism: Streptomyces sp. NPDC006261 (assembly GCF_040613515.1). Classification (NCBI taxonomy): domain Bacteria; kingdom Bacillati; phylum Actinomycetota; class Actinomycetes; order Kitasatosporales; family Streptomycetaceae; genus Streptomyces; species Streptomyces sp. NPDC006261. The sequence goes on along the minus strand of NZ_JBEXSI010000029.1, from coordinate 55,427 downwards.
GATCGGACGCGACGTACCGCGCTCCCGGTACGCCGCCTCGCGCGCCTCGCAGTCCTCGGTGTCGACGATGAACCCCTCGTCGTCCACGCCGATCCGCCCGTCCGTCTCCTGCTGCGACATGTCCGCCGTACGCCTTCCTGCAAAACCTGAACTCGGTGACCCCGCCGGACCCTGTCGAAACCGGGAACCGCGGGAGGAACAGCACCGCGATCGGTGCGCGTACAGCCTACGGGCAGCGGTCAGCAGACTTCTTCGAGATCCCGCCACTCGCGGCTGTCCGGGCTGTCGGCGACCCAGCCGTCCAGCAGCCCGCGCACCAGACCGGCCGGCGCCGCGAGACCGCACTCGCGCTCGGGGACCCACAGGTCCCCGGCGCCCGCGGTCCGGTGCCCCAGCGGTCCCGGGTGGCCCGGCTCACTGTGGTCGTGCGGGTCCAGGTGCTCCCCGTCGCCCTCGTCGCTCTCCATCCGGCTCTCCGAACAGGCCCGGCACAGCAGCCGTACGGAGGACGACCAGTCCTCGGCGGCGAACCCGGCGTCCGACGCCAGCTTCTCCAGCGCGTCCCGGTCCTCCTCGGTGGCCGCCTCCAGCAGCACCACCCAGGTCGGCACCGGGGAGGGCGCCCACAGCTCGATCTCGTCGAAGACCGGATACGAGGGTCCGGCGGCGGTGACCCGCTCGCCGTTGGGCACCCCGTCGTGCAGCACGACCTCGCCCCAGCGCCGCCCGGAGGACGGCAGCGGGATGGAGAGCACCTCCATCCGGGCCGGGTCGAGCCGACGCCCCCAGACGACCTCGGCCTCGCCCTCGGGCGAGAGCCGTACCGCCGCGCTGCCCAGCTCCATGCCGGACGGCTCGGTGGTGGCCGCGCTGTTCAGCCCGGAGCCGGGCACCTTGAGGCCGTACGCCTGCCAGGCCCGGCGCGCCAGCGGCCAGTCCTGAAGCGCGGTGGCCGCGATGCCGACGTTCCACCAGTCCGGGGCGCCGGACTCACGGTCCAGCAGCGCGACCGCCCGCAGGCCCGCCGCACGCGCCTGCTCCCAGTCGTGCCGGAACTTGTGCAGCAGTGCCAGATTGAACCAGGACTCCGAGAGCCAGGGCTCCAGATCCGCCGCGCGCGTCAGCAGCGCCCCCGCGTCCTCGTACCGGCCGTCGCCGATCAGCGTGAACGCGCGGTCCGTGGCCTGCCGCCAAGAGGCGGACGGCCGATGCCGTACCTTCCCGAAGATCCTCACGATTCCCGCCTGTCCCGACTGGACACCCTCGTTTTCCGCTCTGCTTCGCATCCAACCATGCCCGGCCGGACGCCCGCTCATTACCCATGGGTTACCCAGTCCGGGCCCCGGTCAGACCGGCACGGCGGAGGACTCTCGCGACGGCCTGACGCCACGTGCGGCTGGTGAGGGCGTAGCGGGGGGTGCGGGCGAGCGCGGGGGACGGGGTGCGGTCTTCGAGCCCGGTGGCTGTTCGCGCGCTTCAGCCCGGCGGCTACTCGCGCGCGGTCGCGGTCTGGTCCGTGCCCCCGACCACGATGTCCTGGACGTCGGCCGGGGCGTCCTGGCCGCCGACGGTGATGTCCTGCTCGGGCACGGCCTCGCCGGCCCTGATCAGATCGATCCGGCCCATCACCTTGGAGCGCAGGTCGGTCGGGACCTCGTCCTGGCCGCAGCAGCGCTTGACCAGCTTCTTCACGGCCTGTTCCAGGCCGTACTTCTCCAGGCACGGGGAGCACTCCTCGAAGTGCACCTCGAACTTGGTGCAGTCGCCCTCGGGCATCTCCCGGTCGAGGAACTCGTAGAGATGGTCGAGGACCTCCGAGCAATCCGTCTCGTGCGGCTCTCCGCAGCTCATGAGGTAGAGCCCTTCCGATCGTCCGAGTCACCGGCACCGGCCGCGACGAGCCCGCGCTCACGGGCGTAGTCCTCCAGCATGCCGCGCAGCTGACGGCGACCGCGGTGCAGCCGGGACATCACCGTACCGATGGGTGTCCCCATGATGTCCGCGATCTCCTTGTAGGCAAAGCCCTCTACATCGGCGAGATAGACGGCGATGCGGAACTCTTCGGGAATCGCCTGGAGCGCCGACTTCACGTCGGAGTCCGGGAGGTGGTCGAGGGCCTGGGACTCGGCGGAGCGCAGACCGGTCGACATGTGCGACTCGGCGCGCGCCAGCTGCCAGTCCTCGATCTCCTCGGCGGCGCTGCGCTGGGGCTCGCGCTGCTTCTTCCGGTACGAGTTGATGAAGGTGTTGGTGAGGATGCGGTACATCCACGCCTTGAGGTTCGTGCCCTCACGGAACTGGTGGAAGGAGCCGTACGCCTTCGCGTAGGTCTCCTGGACCAGGTCCTCGGCATCGGCGGGGTTGCGCGTCATGCGCAGCGCGGCCGAGTACATCTGGTCGAGAAAGCCGAGGGCGTCCCGCTCGAAGCGCGCGTTGCGCTCGGCGGTCGTCTCCGGTGCACGGCCGTCGTCGGTCCCTGTGTCGGTCCCAGTGACCGGACCCACCTCCTCCAACGATGTGGCGGAGCCGAAACCGGACCCGCTCGCCTCGGAGAATAGTCGACCTTGCTTGGAGACGGGCTGTCGATCAGCGCCGCCCGTCGGCCGCTCACGGGTGGTCCTCGCCGCAGGCAGCACGGTCCACTCCAGGTCAGCGGCGTTCGAGCGGCTGGGGCAGATGGTCGAACCCATGCGACGGACTCCCTCTCCACGTACGACGTTGTTGTACCGACGTCCCGAACAACAGCGCCCCCGTACGCCGCATTCCCGTGGTCCGTGTCACCTGAGGCTCACCCGAGCGCGGCGAGCCACGTCGCCACCGCGCCGGTGAGGATGTCCATGGCCTGAGCCTCACTCAGCCCGGATTTCCTCGGTACGGCGAAACCGTGGTCGCCGTACGGCACCTCCGCCAGCTCGTACGAGCCGGACGGGAACTCCTCCGGTCGCCCGAACGGGTCGTTGCCGCCCTGGACCACCAGGGTGGGCACGCCCGTGCCCAGCAGCTCGTCCGCCCGGGACTTCTCCGGCTTGCCCGGGGGGTGCAGCGGGAAGCTGAGGGCGAGGACGGCCGCCGCGCCCAGCTCGGCGGCGGTCCGGCAGGCGACCCGGGCCCCGGCGCTGCGGCCTCCGGCGACGACCGGAGGTCCGGGCTCGGCGAGGGCGGGCCACAGCCCGCGCCAGCCGGTGTCCAGGGTCTTCGGGGCGGGGGCCACCTTCTTGCCGGCCACCCGCCAGGGCTGCTCCACCAGTGCGACGGTGACCCCTCGGGCGGGCAGGGCGGCGGCCAGGGCCCTCAGGTCGCGGGCCTCGATGCCGCCGCCCGCCCCGTGGCTCGCGGCCAGCACGAGGCGGGGCTCGGTCGTGGCGGGGAACCAGGTGATCCGGGCCTCACCGGCGTCGGTGGTGACGTTCTGCGTACGTGGTTGACGGCTCACCGCGCCATCCTCTCCCGCCCGCCGCTCAGAACAGCGTCTCCTCCTCCGGCGCGGCCAGCTCCTCCAGCAGTTCCGGCCCGTTGTTGCGGACGTTGCTGACGGCGGTGGCGACCGGGTAGGCGCGCATCAGCCCGCCGGGCGGCGGCTCCAGCAGTGCGCGCAGCTCGTCCACTGCGGTGTGTGAGGGGTCGAGCCAGGTGTCCCAGCGGTCCGGGGTGAGCATGAGCGGCATCCGGGGGTGGATGTCGGCGAGCGCGCCGGGGCCCTCGGCGGGGGCGACGGCCAGGGGTGTGGTCTCGGCCTCGGTGGTGATCACCGAGCACGTCACCCACCAGGCGTTCTCGTGGTCGCCGGGGAGGGTCGCATCGCGCCAGAACTCGTACAGTCCGGCCATCGCGAAGACCGAGGCGTCGGCGGGGGTGACGAAGTAGGGCTGTTTGCGCGCCCGCTTCCTGCCCTTCTTCTCCTCCAGCTGCCGTTCCTCGGCGCCGGTGACCCACTCGTAGTAGCCGTCGGCGGGCAGGATGCAGCGGCGCTGGGCGAAGGCGCGGCGGAAGGACGGCTTCTCGTGCACGGTCTCCGCGCGGGCGTTGATCATCCGGGCCGCGCCCTCGGGGGTCTTGGACCAAGAGGGCACGAGCCCCCACTTCAGCGTCCGCAACTGGCGAACCGGACGCTGATCGTCCGCGTCCTTCACAGGACGCTCCAGCACGACGTGGACCTCTTTGGTCGGCGCCACGTTCCAGTCCGGCTCCAGGGTCTCGGTGGGTTCCCACTTCTCGACCCCGAAGAGTCCGGTCAGGTCCTCGGGTTTCCGACTGGCTGCAAACCGTCCGCACATAAGTGCCAGACTGCCACGACCGCCCGCCCCTGCCGCAAGGAGTCGCCCGGCCGATGAACAGCACCGAACTGGGCGATCTGTGGGATCGCCTCACGGGCACCCAGCCCGCACCCGAGCAGTGGCTGGTGGTGGCGACGGCCGCCCTGGCGCTCATCGCCGTCGTACCGAACCCGATATGGCGCCTGGCGCGCAACACCATCACCATCGCCCACGAGGGCGGCCACGGCCTGGTGGCCCTGCTCACCGGGCGCCAGCTGTCGGGCATCCGGCTGCACTCGGACACCAGCGGGCTGACCGTGAGCCGCGGCAAGCCGACGGGGATCGGCATGATCCTCACCGCCGCGTCCGGCTACACGGCCCCCTCGCTGCTGGGTCTGGGCGGTGCCTGGCTGCTGACCAACGGCCGGATCACGCTGCTTCTGTGGATCGCGACGGCGCTGCTCGCGGCGATGCTGGTGATGATCCGCAATGTGTACGGGGCGCTCACCGTCATCCTGACCGGTACGGCGTTCCTGCTGGTGTCCTGGCTGACCTCGTCGGACGTGCAGTCGGCGTTCGCGTACGCAGTGGTCTGGTTCCTGCTGCTGGGCGGGGTGCGGCCGCCCTTCGAGCTCCAGTCCAAGCGGCGCTTCGGGGGCGCCCCGGACTCCGACGCGGACCAGCTGGCCCGGTTGACCCTCGCCCCGGCGGCGCTGTGGCTCTTCCTCTTCCACGCGGTGTCGCTGTGCTCGCTGACCGGCGGCGGGCGCTGGCTGCTGGGCTGGTGAGATCCGGAGGAGATCGGAGGGGCTCCGGAGGGGGCGAGCTACGATCCGTACCATTGTGTCGTTACGGGTGGTTTCCGCCCTTTTGCTGACGAACCGGGATGGGCACGGAGCCACTAAAGTAAGGGCCATGACCGAGAGTTCCGTGCACCCCGCCCTCTGGCCCGCACCTCACGCGAGTGGAGCCGTCGACGCGACCGTCACCGTGCCCGGCTCCAAATCGGTCACCAACCGGGCGCTCGTGCTGGCTTCCCTGGCCTCCGAGCCGGGCTGGCTCCGCCGCCCGCTCCGCTCCCGCGACACCCTGCTGATGGCCGAGGCGCTGCGCGCGATGGGCGTCCGCATCGAGGAGACCATCTCCTCCAGCTCCACCGCGGCGGGCGAGCCCGACGGCTCCGGCGAGGCCTGGCGGGTCATCCCGGCGGGGCTGCACGGCCCGGTCACCGTCGACGTCGGCAACGCCGGCACCGTCATGCGTTTCCTGCCGCCCGTCGCCGCGCTGGCGGACGGGCCGGTCCACTTCGACGGCGACCCCCGTTCTTACGAGCGGCCGCTGACCGGCGTGATCGAGGGGCTGCGGGCGCTGGGCGCGCGGATCGAGGACGACGGGCGCGGTGCGCTGCCGTTGACCGTGCACGGCGGCGGGGCGCTCGACGGCGGCCCGGTGGCGATCGACGCGTCGTCGTCCTCGCAGTTCGTCTCGGCACTGCTGCTGTCGGGGCCGCGCTTCAACCAGGGCGTGGAGGTCCGGCACACCGGCTCCGTCCTCCCCTCGATGCCGCACATCCGGATGACCGTCGACATGCTGCGGGCCGTCGGCGCGCAGGTGGACGAGCCGGAGACGGGGGGCGAGCCGAACCTGTGGCGGGTCTCGCCCTCAGCGCTGCTCGGCCGGGACCTGACGATCGAGCCCGATCTCTCCAACGCCCAGCCGTTCCTGGCCGCCGCGCTGGTGACCGGGGGCAAGGTCACCATCCCCGACTGGCCCGAGCGGACCACCCAGCCGGGTGACGCCCTGCGGGAGATCTTCACCGCGATGGGTGGCAGCTGTGAGCTGACCGAGCGCGGTCTGACCTTCACCGGTACGGGCCGGATCCACGGCATCGACGTGGACCTCGGCGAGGTCGGCGAGCTGACCCCGGGCATCGCGGCGGTCGCGGCGCTGGCCGACTCCCCCTCCACACTGAGCGGCGTCGCCCATCTGCGGCTGCACGAGACGGACCGGCTGGCCGCTCTCACCAAGGAGATCAACGAGCTGGGCGGCGACGTCACCGAGACGGCCGACGGGCTGCACATCCGCCCGCGCCCCCTCCACGGCGGTGTCTTCCACACGTACGACGACCACCGCATGGCCACCGCCGGGGCGATCATCGGCCTCGCGGTCAAGGGCGTGGAGATCGAGAACGTGGGCACGACCGCCAAGACCCTGCCGGACTTCCCGGACATGTGGACCGGAATGCTCGGGGTCTAGAACATGCGCCGCTACGGGAAGAACCCCGACGAGGACGACATCCGCGTCCGCCCCAACCGCAAGGGCAACCGGCCGCGTACACACATCCGGCCCAAGCACGAGGACGCCGAGGACGGCATGGTCCTCACCGTCGACCGGGGCCGGCTCACCTGCCTCGTCGACGGCCGGACCGTGGTGGCGATGAAGGCCCGCGAGCTGGGACGCAAGGCCGCCGTGGTGGGCGACACCGTCTCCATCGTCGGGGACCTGTCCGGCGAGAAGGACACCCTGGCCAGGATCGTTCGCATCGCCTCGCGCCGTACGGTGCTGCGCCGCACGGCCGACGACGACGATCCGTACGAGCGCGTGGTCGTCGCCAACGCCGACCAGCTGGCGATCGTCACCGCGCTGGCCGACCCGGAGCCGCGCCCGCGCATGATCGACCGCTGTCTGGTCGCGGCGTACGACGGCGGCCTCACCCCGCTGCTGGTGCTGACCAAGTCCGACCTGGCGTCGCCGGACAAGCTGCTGGAGGCGTACACCCCGCTCGGCGTCCCGTACATCGTGACCAACCGCGAGGAGCTGGAGAACGGCGGCGCGGCGGACCGGGTGCGCGAGCAGCTGGACGGCAGGATCACCGCCTTCGTGGGCCACTCCGGGGTCGGTAAGACCACGCTGGTCAACGCCCTGGTGCCGAAGGACAGGCGGCGGACCACCGGCATCGTCAACGCGGTCACCGGCCGCGGTCGGCACACCACCACCTCCGCGCTCGCCCTGCCCCTGCCCGACGGCCGCGGCTGGGTCGTCGACACCCCCGGCGTACGGTCGTTCGGGCTGCACCACGTCGACCCGTCGCGCGTGATCAACGCCTTCCCCGACCTCCAGCCCGGCACCGAGAACTGCCCGCGCGGCTGCACCCACGACGCGGACCAGCCGGAGTGCGCGCTGGCCGCCTGGGTGGCCGAGGGACACGCGGATCCGGCACGGCTCGACTCCCTGCGCCGGTTGCTCTCGACCCGCGAACGGCGCGAGGGCGACTGAGACGGTCCGGCCGACGGCTGACCCGGGCCGGCTGCGGAGTGGCTGTATCCGGCCGGTGTGCCACGGCATGTTTGCCAGTTTCAACGATTGGTAAAGGCATAATCGCACCGTGCGGGATCAACCCGTCACCCTTCAGGAGGCAACGGACGATGGCATGGCTACTGGTCGTGGTCGCCGGGCTGCTGGAGACCGGTTTCGCCGTCTGTCTGAAGCTCTCGCACGGCTTCACCCGGCTCTGGCCGACCATCGCGTTCGCCGCTTTCGCCCTGGGCAGTTTCGGCCTTCTGACGATGGCTCTGAAGAAGCTGGACGTCGGACCGGCGTACGCGGTGTGGACCGGCATCGGCGCGGCGGGGACGGCGATCTACGGCATGGTCTTCCTCGATGACGTCGTCTCGACGCTGAAGCTCGTGTCGATCTCGCTGGTGATCATCGGAGTGATCGGGCTCCAGCTGTCCGGCTCCACGCACTGACTCCCGGCACCGCCGGGCGGGCACGGCACGATCATGTAGGAGAGCGCGAGGCGGAGGGCGAGCTCGCAGCGTCTCGCGACGACCGGGCGCGAAGCGTCCTGGTGCGCGGCGTCCACCATGCGGTCCCTGGCCAGCCCGAGCAGCTGGGCGGGGCCCGGGATATCGCGGCCCGGGCGGGGCAGCCCCTCGCTCCAGAGCCCGGTGAGCAGCCCCTTGACCAGCGGGTCCGCCTCCGCGGCCCGTACGGTCCAGCGCGCGACGGCGGCCGGATGCTCCGGCGTGGGAGCCGTCAGTGCGCGGTCCACGCCGGTCAGATAGCCGTCGGCGGCCTGTCGCAGCAGGGCGGCGCCCAGGCCTCCCTTGGTGCCGAACTCGTTGTAGAGGGTCTGCCGGGAGACGCCGGCCAGAGCCGCGACGTCGACCATCCGCACCGTGCGCCAGGGCCGGTCGGCGAGCGCCCTGAGGGCGGCGTCCAGCAGGGCTTCTCGCGCTGTCGGCATCGCCGCCTCCCACGCCAGGGGTCTGCGGTTAAGAGTTGAGGCGCTCATGGCGACTGTCAAGGGCCCGCGTAGAGCCGGTGGGCCGGGGGCCGGTGGCTCCTCCCCCGTACGGCTGGATACTGTGACGGCATGCCCGACTACCACGATGATCTGCGCCTCGCCCATGTTCTGGCGGACGCCGCCGACGCGGCGACCATGGACCGGTTCAAGGCTCTCGACCTGAAGGTGGAGACCAAGCCGGACATGACCCCGGTGAGCGAGGCCGACAAGGCCGCCGAGGAGCTGATCCGTGGCCATCTGCACCGGGCCCGCCCACGCGACGCGATTCTGGGCGAGGAGTACGGGGTCGAAGGCACCGGGCCGCGGCGCTGGGTGATCGACCCGATCGACGGCACCAAGAACTACGTCCGCGGCGTGCCGGTGTGGGCGACGCTGATCTCCCTGATGGAGGCCGGGGAGAACGGGTTCCAGCCGGTGGTCGGAGTGGTCTCCGCGCCGGCGCTGAGCCGGCGCTGGTGGGCGGCGAAGGGCGCCGGCGCGTTCTCCGGGCGCAGCCTCACCTCCGCGACCCGGCTGCACGTGTCGAAGGTGGAGACGGTCGCGGACTCGTCGTTCGCGTTCTCCTCGCTGAGCGGCTGGGAGGAGCAGGGCCGCCTGGACGGCTTCCTCGACCTGACCCGGGCCTGCTGGCGGACGCGGGGGTACGGGGACTTCTGGCCGTACATGATGGTCGCCGAGGGTTCCGTGGACATCTGCGCGGAGCCGGAGCTCTCGCTCTGGGACATGGCGGCGAACGCGATCATCGTCCAGGAGGCGGGCGGCCGGTTCACCGATCTGGACGGCGCCGACGGGCCCGGCGGCGCCAACGGGGCCGCGTCGAACGGCCTGCTCCACGACGAGCTGCTGGGCTACCTCAACCAGCGCTACTGAGACCCTCTGCCGGCCGACCGGGCGCCTGGGGAGCGCGGCGCTCGCTCACGCACTCCCCGGTGCGCGCCCGGTCCGCCCCTTGTCGGCCCGCCTCAGGGGTGCGACTCTGAGGGTCCCCCACTTGTGAACTTGTGAATCGACTCACAGAGTCGGCGCACCGAGGAGGTGGCTCGTTCCATGCTCGTTCGTGACGCCATGAGCACGGTGGTCCTCACCATCGGCCCCACCCACACGCTCCGCCAGGCCGCCCGGCTGATGTCGGCCCGCCGCATCGGGGCGGCCGTCGTCCACGACCCGGACAACTGCGGGCTCGGGATCATCACCGAGCGCGACATCCTCAACGCGATCGGGTCGGGTCAGAACCCCGATCTGGAGACCGCGTCCGCCCACACCACCACCGACGTGGTGTTCGCCGCCTCGGCCTGGACCCTGGAGGAGGCCGCGGAAGCCATGACGCACGGCGGGTTCCGGCACCTGATCGTGCTGGACGCCACGGGCCCGGTGGGCATCGTGTCGGTGCGCGACATCATCCGCTGCTGGGCGCCCACCCGTCGCCGTACGGTGGCGGCCGCCGGGTCGGCGTAGAACGGCCGATGGGCCGGATCCCCGCGAAGGGGAGCCGGCCCATCCTCGACGGCAAGCGTCAGGTCAGCCGCGAAGGGCCTGGACCGCGGCTTCCAGCCGCTTGCCGAAGTCACCGTCCGCCTGGCGGAAGTTGTTGATCGCCCGCTCGGCGATGTCGTCGCGCGAGACCTGGGCGATGAACCCGGCGAGGTTGTCGATCAGCCGGGCCTTCTCGTCCTCGGAGAAGAGCCGGTAGAGGTCGCCGGCCTGCACGAAGTCGTCGTCCTCGGCGTGGCTGGGGGCTTCGTGGTTGCCGGTGCCACCGGTGACGGGGGTGGACTGCCAGAGCGGGCGGTCCGTCTGGACGGGGCCGCCGAAGCTGTTCGGCTCGTAGTTCTTGGTGCCCTGGTGACGGCCGTCGTAGAGGTAGCCGTCCCGGCTGTTGGTGCGTGCCTCGGTGGCGTGCGGGCGGTTCACCGGCAGGTGGTCGGCGTTGATGCCGACGCGGTAGCGGTGGGCGTCGCCGTACGCGAAGAGGCGGCCCTGGAGCATCTTGTCCGGGGACGGGCCGATACCCGGCACGAAGTGCGCGGGACTGAAGATCGACTGCTCGACCTCGGCGAAGATGTTCTCCGGGTTGCGGTTGAGCTCCAGCTTGCCGATCTCGATCGGCGGGTAGTCCGCGTGCGGCCACACCTTGGTGAGGTCGAAGGGGTTGAAGCGGTATGTCGCGGCATCCGCCGCCGGCATGATCTGGACCTGCACCGTCCAGGACGGGAAGTCACCGCGCTCGATCGACTCACGCAGGTCACGCTGGTGGCTGTCAGGGTCGACGCCGGAGAGCCGGACGGCCTCCTCCGTGGTGAGGTTCTTGATCCCCTGGTCGGTCTTGAAGTGGTACTTGACCCAGAAGACCTCGCCGGCCTCGTTGTTCCACTGGAAGGTGTGCGAGCCGTACCCGTTCATGTGGCGCAGCGTGGCCGGGATACCCCGGTCGCCGAAGAGCCAGGTCACCTGGTGCGTCGACTCGGGCGACAGACCCCAGAAGTCCCAGACGTTGTCCGCCTCCTGCGAGCCGGTGTACGGGTCGCGCTTCTGGGTGTGGATGAAGTCGGGGAACTTGATGGCGTCCTTGATGAAGAACACCGGGGTGTTGTTGCCGACGAGGTCGTAGTTGCCCTCTTCGGTGTAGAACTTCAGCGCGAAGCCGCGCGGGTCGCGCACGGCGTCGGCGGAGCCGAGGTTGCCGGCGACGGTGGAGAAGCGCAGGAACGTCTCGGTCTGCTTGCCGACCTCGGAGAGGAATTTCGCCCGGGTCCACTGCGACACGTCGCGGGTCAGGGTGAAGGTGCCGTATGCGCCGGCGCCGCGGGCGTGCACGACGCGCTCCGGGATGCGCTCCCGGTTGAAGTGGGCGAGCTTCTCCAGCAGCGCCTGGTCCTGGACGAGAACCGGACCGCCGACGCCCGCGGTCTCGCTGTTCTGGTTGTCCGCGACCGGAGCCCCGGCTTCCGTGGTGAGCGGTCCCTGCGTCACGTGCGCCTCCTGCGTCATGTTCTGTACAGCCTTCTGTTTCCTGTACAGCCTGTCCCTTGGCTAATGCCGCTCTCGATCCTACAATGGACAATGTCTAAGTCAAGTGAACATCCAAAATCACACCCGATCGGGACTCGCTCCCTCCACTGTTAGGCTGGGCTCCATGAGCGACCTGTTGGAACGACTCCGTGGACGCGGCTGGCGCATGACGGCGCAGCGGCGTGTCGTGGCCGAGGTCCTCGACGGGGACCACGTGCACCTGACGGCTGACGAGGTCCACGCGAGGGCCGTCGACAGGCTGCCCGAGATCTCGCGCGCCACCGTCTACAACACCCTCGGCGAGATGGTGTCCCTCGGTGAGGTGCTGGAGGTCTCCACCGACCGCCGGGCGAAGCGGTACGACCCGAACGCGCACCGCCCGCACCACCACCTGATCTGCGGCCGGTGCGGCGCCATCCGCGATGTGCACCCGGCGGGCAACCCGCTGGCGGACCTCCCGGCGGACGAGCGCTACGGCTTCACGGTCTCCGGCGTCGAGGTGACGTACCGGGGGCTGTGTCCGAGCTGCGCCGCCACAGCGTGAGCACGACCTGAGCACGCCGGGCCCGTCTCCTGTGAGACGGGCCCGGCTTTTTCGTTCCCGGGCTCGTCATCCCGGACATGACGAAGGCCCGGATCTCCAGTCGAGATCCGGGCCTTCGTTTTTCAGTAGCGGGGACAGGATTTGAACCTGCGACCTCTGGGTTATGAGCCCAGCGAGCTACCGAGCTGCTCCACCCCGCGTCGGTGAATGCAACATTACGTCAGCAGGTCGAACGGCGCAAATTCATTCACACCGGCCTCCGGGAGGCCGGCCCGTCCTTGCCCTCAGGCGGTGAGTTCCTGGTGCAGCGCGTCGCGCAGCCGGGCCGCCCGCTCGGCCACCTCGGCCGGGCCCAGCTCCACGGCCCGCGCACACCAGCGCTGGCCCTCGGTGAGCTCGCCCCGGCGGGCGGCGAGCAGGGCCAGACGCAGCGCGGCCCGCCCGTGACCGGCGTTGGCGGCACGGCTCCACCAGAGGGCGGCCTCCCGCTCGCTGCCCTCACGGGCGAGGAGCAGCCCCAGATTGAAGGCGCCGTTACGGCTGCCCGCCTCGGCGGCCTCCCGGTACCAGTGGGCGGCGCTCTCCACGTCCCCGCGCGCGGCGGCGAGCATGCCGACCCGGACCTGGGCGCGGCGGTGGCCCTGCTGGGCGGCCCGCTCGTACCACTCCTCGCACTCGGTCTTCTCCGGCATCGGCTCGCCCAGCGCGGGCGGGCCCGGCGGCGGCTGGCGGGCGTCGAGCACCCCGGCCAGCCGGAACGCCGCCTCGGCGCTGCCGCCGCCCGCGGCGCAGCGCAGATGACGCTCGGCCTCCCGGTCCTCGCCGTCACGCAGCAGGGCCATGGCGACCTGGAGCGCGGCGTCTGTGTGCCCGGCCGCCGCCGCACGCTGGTACCAGCCCAGCGCCGTACGGTCCTCGTCGCGCCCGGCGTGCAGGATGCCGAGGTTGAAGGCGGCGTCCACGCTGCCCGCCTCGGCCGCCTTGGAGAACCAGGGCTCGGCGCCGGTGTGGTCCCCGGCCTGGAGGAGCAGCACGGCGAGCGCGTTGGCGGCCTCGCGGTGACCGGCGTAGGCGGCGCGGCGGTACCACTGCTCGGCCTGCGGCGTACGGTCCTGGGCGGCGCAGAGCAGCCCGAGGTTGTACGCCCCGTTGACGTCACCGGCGTCCATGGCGGCCCGGTACCAGCGCTCGGCGGTCTGCTGCTCGCCGCGCGCCGCGTGGAGGGCGCCCAGCGCGTTGGCCGCGTTGCCGTCGCCGTCCTGGGCGGCGCGCAGCCACCACACCGCCGCGCTCTCCTCGTCGCCCGCGTCACGCAGCAGGAAGCCCAGCGCACAGGCGGCGCGGGCCTCGCCGTCCTTGGCCGCGGTGAGGTACCAGCGGCCCGCCTCCTTGAGCTCGCCGCGCTGCTCCAGGATCGCGCCGAGGTGCAGGGCGGCACGGCGGTGTCCCCGGGCGGCGGCACGGCGGTACCACTGCTCGGCCTCCCCGACCCGGCCCGCGGCGGGACCGGCCACCGGGCTGTCGCCGCCGGCTCCGCCCTTCGCGCTCTCCCCACCCTTCGCATCACCCCGCGCGCCCGTGGTCAGGGCGTCGGGGGCGGCCGGGCCGACGGGGAGGCCGAGGCCGCTCCGGCCCGCGCCCCGGCCCAGGCCGAAGGCGTCGTGCGGGTCCTCGACCGCGTTCCGCTCCAGGGCGCGGGCCAGCCGGTAGGCGGCCTCCCGGTGGCCCTGCTCGGCGGCGGCGCGCAGCCACCGCTCGGCACCGATGTCGCCCCGGTGCTCCAGGAGGTCGGCCAGCGCGTAGGCGCCCAGCGCGTGGCCCTGCTCGGCGGACTGGCGCAGCCAGTATTCGGCACCCGGCTCGTCCCCGCGCTCGCGGAAGTGGCGGCCCAGCGCGTGCGCGGCGGCGGCGGATCCGGCCACCGCGGCGATCCGCCACCAGCCGGCGGCCTCGTCCGGGTAGCCCCGCTGGTGCAGCAGGACGCCCAGGTTGTTGGCGGCGGCCCGGTCGCCGTCGGCGGTGGCGGCGCGGAGATAGGTCTCGGCGCCGTCCAGCTCCCCGCGGCGCAGGAGCAGGGCGCCCAGCACGCTCATGGACGCGGTGTCCCCGGCCTCGGCGGCCCGGCGGTGGCGCGCCTCGGCCTCGGCACTGTCCGCCGCGTCAATGGCGTCCGTGGTGCCCGCGTCGGCGTCCGCGGCGCCCGCGTCCGGCCTGGTCAGGCCCGTGGCGCCGGTGGCGTGCACGACGTCCCCGCCCACGTGGCCCACCGTCGCGGTGGTCTCGCTCGTGGTACGCCTCCTGCCCCGGACCGGCGCCGCGACGGCGGGTCCTGCTTCACCGGCGGTGGTGGCGTCCCGTGGTCCGAGTGTGCTCGCGCCCGCTCCGGCCGCCCCGGCGATGACGGCAGCGAAGGCCGCATCTGCCGCCTTGTCCGCCTTCTGGCCGCGCCGCTGCACAAACCGCCCTGTCTCCAACAGAGTTGCCCTGTCCCCCATAAATACCATCGTCGCACCACCTGTAACCCGCGTACACCTGGTATATCGCGGCCAGTGAGGTCACTTCAGCGTTTTGTCGACATGCCCACAGAGAGACAAGTCAAACACGTCGGGACCCAACTGGTGCCCAGCGAACCGCACTTCACGCCCACGGAACAAGAAAGACACGACGGCACGACGAAGGCCCGGATCCATAGGATCCGGGCCCTTGTCCTTCAGTAGCGGGGACAGGATTTGAACCTGCGACCTCTGGGTTATGAGCCCAGCGAGCTACCGAGCTGCTCCACCCCGCGTCGTTGTGTTCAAACCGTACCACGACGCGGGGTGGCGCTTTCTCAGGTGCCCTGGTCGCCGCCCTGCTCGGTCCCGTCGCCCTCATCGGGCTTCTCGTCAGGCTTCTTGGCCGGGTCGGCTCCGTCGTTCTTCTCCGGCACGTCGGCCTTGTCGCCCTCGGCTCCGCCCTTGGGCTGAGCCGAGGCCGCCCGCTCCAGAGCTTCCTGGAGCGCGTCCTGGGCCTTGCCGTAGGCGGGCCAGTCCTGCTCCTTCAGCGCCGCCTCGCCGTCGTTGTACGCCTTCTGGGCGTCCGCGATGGCCTTCTTGAGAGCGTCACTGCCGGTGGCCGGCGGCTTGGTGGTGTCACCCGGCGGCTCACTGGGGTCGGGCGGTGTGGTGTCGGCGTCGCCGTCGGCCCCGAAGACCGCGTTGAGGGCGTCTCCCAGGTTGTTCTCGAAGACGATCTTCGAACCGTACGAGGCGGCCACCTTGCGCAGCAGCGGGTAGTTCTGCGTGCCACCGCGCGTGTAGACCGGCTCGATGTAGAGGAAGCCGCCTTCGAGCGGCACCGTCAGCAGGTTGCCGTACTCGATGTCGGAGTCCGTGCCCTTGAGGTTCCTCACGAACTCGGCGACGTCGTCGTTGCCGTTGAGCTCACTCTGTACCTGGCCCGGACCCTTCACCGTGGAGGTGACCCGCAGCAGTCTCATCGTGCCATAGTCCTTGCTGGCCGCGTCCGCGTTCACCGCCATGAAGGCGCCGAGGTTCGGGCGCCCCCTCGGGGTGAACGTGGTGGTCAGCGAGAACGCCTGCTGGTCCTGGCCCGGCATCTTCATGGACAGGTAGTACGGCGGGACGGAACCCGGCTCCTTGTTCGTCGGGTCGTCCGGCACCTGCCACGCGTCGGAGCCGCTGTAGAACTGCGCGGGGTCCTCGACGTGGTAGCGGGTGAGCAGCTCACGCTGGACCTTGAAGAGGTCCTGCGGGTACCGCAGGTGGTCCATGAGTGTCTGCGGGATCTTCGACCGGGCCTCCACCGTGCCCGGGAACGCCTTGCGCCAGGTCTTGAGGACCGGGTCCTTGGTGTCCCACTCGTAGAGCTTGACCTTGCCGTCGTACGCGTCGACGGTGGCCTTCACCGAGTTGCGGATGTAGTTGACCTGGTTCTGCTGGGCGACGACCGCGCGCTGGTTGGTGGTCAGCGAGTCGGCCGTGGTGTCGCCGAGCGTCGTCCGCGAGGCGTACGGGTAGCCGTTCGTCGTGGTGTAGGCGTCGACGATCCACTGGATCCGGCCGTCGACGACCGCCGGGTAGGCGTCGCCGTCGATGGTCAGCCACGGGGCGACCGCCTCGACGCGCTCCTTGGGCGTGCGGTTGTACAGGATCCGCGAGCCGTCACCGATGGCTCCCGAGTACATGATCTGCGGCTCGCTGAACGAGACCGCGTACGCGGCGCGGTTGAAGGTGTTGGAGAGGCTGACCCCGCTGTCGCCCTTGTAGCTGGTGGTCTTCTCGCCGTCCTCCTCGTAGTCGAGCTCCTTCTGGGGCCCGCCGACGATGGAGTACTGCTCGGTCTTCTCGCCGTAGTAGATCCGCTGCTCGTACTTCCCGAACTCACCGGTGGACGGCAGACCCGACTCGGTGAAGTCCGGGGACCCCGTCGGGTTGGTGCCGGTGGTGGTGCCGCGGGCCGCGATGGCGCCGTAGCCGTGGGTGTACGTGAAGTGGTCGTTGATCCAGTTCCGCTTGGGCAGGCCCTGGATGTTCAGCTCGCGCAGGCCGATGACGGTGTCCTGCTCCTTGCCGTCCTTGCCCTTGTAGCGGTCGACGTCCAGCGTCTTGGGGAACTGGTAGTAGTTCCTGCGCTGCTGGAGCTGTTGGAAGGCCGGGGAGACGACGTTGGGGTCCATCACGCGGTAGCTGGCGGCCGTGTTGGCGGCGGCCCGCAGTTTGGTGTCGTCGCCCGTGGTGGCCTGGCCCGCGTAGTCCTCCATCACCGCGTCGTCGATGTCGTACGCATCGCGTGTCGCGTCGATGTTCTTCTGGATGAACGGCGCTTCCTTGGCCTGCTCGTTCGGCTGGACCTGGAACTTCTGCACGATCGCCGGGTAGAGCCCGCCGATCAGGATCGCCGAGAGCACCATCAGGCCGAAGCCGATGACCGGCAGCTGCCAGGTGCGGCGCCACAGCGTCGCGAAGAACAGCACGGCACAGATCGCCGCGATGAAGAACAGGATGGTCTTCGCCGGGAGATAGGCGTTCGCGTCGACGTACCGCAGGCCCGTCCAGTTGTCCGCGGCCTTGAAGTCACTGGACTTCACCGCGAGACCGTACCGGTCGAGCCAGTAGGCCACGGCCTTCAGGGAGACGAAGATGCCGAGCAGCACCGAGAGGTGGCCGGTGGCCGCGCCGGTGGCACGGGCGCCAGGGCTGGTGATGCGCAGCCCGCCGTACAGGTAGTGGGTCAGGGCTGCGGCGATCAGCGAGAGCACGGTCGCCGCGAAGCCGAAGCCCAGCAGGAAGCGGTACCACGGGAGGTCGAAGGCGTAGAAGGCGACGTCCAGCTTGAACTGGGGGTCCTTCGTACCGAACGGCACGCCGTTGACGTACATCAGCCACGTGCGCCACTGGCCGGAGGCGGATGCCCCGGCGATCAGTCCGACGAGCGCGGTGACGGCGAGCAGCACCCACTTCTTGAAAGGGGCGACGCTCATGCGGTAGCGGTCCAGGCTCTGCTGCTCCAGCGACATCGCGCTCAGCGGCGGCCGGAGCCGGTGCGCGAGCCAGATGTTCACGCCGATGGCCAGGGCCATCAGCAGTCCGAAGACGAGGAACAGCCCGATCTTGGTCCACAGGGTGGTGGTGAAGACGGAGGAATACGCGACCGACCGGTACCAGAGCCAGTCCGTCCAGAACCCGGCGAACATGACGAAGGCCATGGCGAGAACCGCCAGGACCCCCAAGGTCATGAGCAGGGTGCGGACGCGCCGGGACGGGCGGCCGACACTGATCCGTGGCCCGGTCGGGCCTCCGCCGCGGTCCGGCATCTGGAAAGCCAACGTGCGCACCTCGAAGTTCGCGGTCGTGTGGAGCGGGCCCAGCGGTCCTAGAACCCACCTATGCAACTTACTGAAGCTTTACCTAGTTCCCGATACCGGGGCCGAAGGAGGCAGGATATTGCCCATGCCCAACGTTTCCCCCTCAGGACCCCCGATGGCAGCGAGCCCGCTCACCGTCGCCGTCCTGGAAATCGACGCCTATGCCTCCACTCTCGGCTGGGACCAGCCCGCCCGGCTGTTCGCCCTGGTCGACACCGCCCGGCTGCGGGTCCAGGAGCCGGGCCTCGCCGCCCAGCTCGGGCTGGACGACGCCGCCTCCACGACCTCTTCCCTCACACCGATCGAGCAGGAGGAGCTGCCCGCCGGTACCGCCCTGGACGATTTCCTCGGAACCATCGCCTGGCCCGACTCCGTGGCCGGCTGCGCCATGACCGTGGAACGGCTGATGCTGCCGCCGTCGGCCGAGGCCTCCGTACCGGAGGGGCTCAGCGACAAGCAGCTCACCCAGTGGGTCGCCAAGCACCCCGACCGGCAGGAGGTGCGGATGACCGTGGCCGTGCTGCGGGACGGGGCGCGCGACTCCGCCGTACGGCTGCGCGAGAAGGACTCCCCCACCGAGGTGCTGACCGGAGCGGGTCTGGTGCCGGGGCTGGCCGAGGCCCTCGCGGCGACGTTCGAGTCCTGACGGCCCGTCGTCCGCTTACCCGACGCGCTGTCAGCCTGCCGAGCAGCTCGGCAGCGCGTCGGTCTTCCCGGCGCTGATCTGCTCCAGCGACGTCCTGGCGTCGTCGAGGGTCTTGACCCGGACCAGGGTCAGCCCGTCCGGGGTGTCCGATGCGGCCGAGGCGCAGTTGTCGTCGGGCGTGAGGAAGTAGCGGGCGCCCGCTTCGCGGGCCCCGACGAGCTTCATGTTGATCCCGCCGATCGGGCCGACCTTGCCCGCGTCGTCGATGGTTCCGGTGCCGGCGACGAACTTCCCGCCGGTCAGATCGCCCGGGGTGAGCTTGTCGATGATGCCCAGGGAGAACATCAGCCCGGCGCTGGGGCCGCCGACGTCCGCGAGCTCGATGTCGATGTCGAACGGGAACGTGTGGTCGGTCCCGGCCCTGATCCCGACGACCGCCCGGTCCTTGCCGCCCTTCTCCGCGGGGGGCGCCTTCTCGGTGGTGATGGTGATCTTCCGGCTGCCCTCGGGGGCCCGGCCGGCCTTTTCGGCGGCGGCCGCTTCCTTCGCCGGGACGATGGTGAAGGTGACGTCCTCGCCGGGCTGGTGCTGGGTGACGAGCTCGGCGACGTCACCGGGCTCCTCGACCGCGGTGCCGTCCACAGCCTTGATCACGTCACCCGCGTGCAGCTTGCCCTCGGAAGGGGTGCCCTTGACCACGGTGGAGACCACGACCTGGGTGGCGACCGGGATGTCCAGCTCCTTCAGGGCGGCGACCTTGGCGCTCTCCTGGGACTGGCTGAACTCCTCGGCGTTCTCCTGGGTGGACTGCTCCTCGGTCTTGCCGTCCGGGTAGAGCGTGTCGTGCGGTACGACGATGCTGTCGTGGGCCAGCCAGCCCCAGACGGCCTGGCCCAGGTTCATCCGGTAGTCCGCTCCGGTGACGCGGACCGTCGTCATGTTGAGGTGCCCGGACGTCGGGTAGGTCTTGCGACCGGTGATCCGCAGGACCGGCTCGCCACGCGCTTCGCCCAGGGTGTTCACCGTCGGTCCGGGAGACATCTCGGAATACGGGACTTTGATCAGCAGGCCTGCGCAGAACAGCACGATGAGGATGAGGGCGGAGGCGAACATCGTCGCGGTGCGGCGTGGCATGGAACGACAGTACGGGAAGGGCCTGTGCGTCCACCCCCGGGGCCGGTCCGTCCGGGGCCCGGCGAAAACGCGGCGGAAAGGTGGTCACGCGGCGTTCGACGGCCTCAGAGAGCCTCGGAACCGGAGTGCGATTTCTCCATCGCGTCACGGAACCTGGCATACCCGGCGAGTTCGGTGACATCGCCGGTCGTGCGGTTGCGAGCAGCCCAGCTCGCCCATATCGCACCGCCGACAGCAGCGAAAAGTGGAATCAACAGCCAAGCGAGTGCCGCCATCACGACCTCCCTACCTCATGAGCGACCGAGTGATCGATCTGCAGGTTAACGATCCGGAAGACCAACGCTCACGGCAGGGGTGCGGTTACGCAAATCGGGGCTGATGCGCTCCGGTCCGGTTTGCGCTCAGCAGGCCCCGACCCACTCCTCCGTGCCGTCGGAGAAACGCTGGTGCTTCCAGATCGGAACCTCGTGCTTGAGGTCGTCGATGAGCTTGCGGCAGGCCGCGAAGGCCTCCGCCCGGTGCGGACAGGCGACGGCGACGACCACCGCCAGATCGCCCACCTCCAGTTCACCCACCCGGTGGACGGCGACGAGGCCGCGGACCGGGAAGTCGGCGACGACCTTCTCCGCCACTCGGCGCAGTTCGTCCTGGGCGGAGGGGTGGCAGGAGTAGCCGAGCGCCCCGACGTCCTGTCCGCTGTCGTGATTGCGCACGGTGCCGACGAAGAGGGCGATGCCGCCCGCGGCGTCGTCCCCGACAGCACGGAAGACCTCGTCGACGGAGAGTTCGCTCTCCCGGATCGCCAGCAGCCGGATGGGGTCCGAAGCCGCCTGCTCGCCGGGGTGGTCCTGGGTGCGTGCCATGCCCCCATCGTGCCGTACGGCACCGACATCGCGGAATTGCCTGTTCGACCGGCGGACGCACGGCCGCGTTGGAGCCTCCTACAGACGGCTTCCGGCGCCCCGCGGGCGCAGTTCAGATGCGACGCCGGGCCTTACGCGCCCGGCGGACGAGGGCCGCCGTACCGAGCAGGGCGACCGTGGCACCGGCGGCGGTGGCCGTGGCGGCGGTGGCGTCCTTGCGGCCGAGGCGGCGTCCGGCGAGCGTGTGGCGTCCCTCGACCTCTTCGAGAAGCGCCCGGAGGACCTCCTCGTTGGTCCACCTGGGCCGCCACCCCGCGTCGTGCAGCCGGCTCACGCTGACCACCCAGGGGTGCATCGTGTACGCCAGGTCACCGGCCGGCGACGGGGTGAGTCCGATGCGGTGCAGCCGGGCAGCCGCCCCCAGGGCGACGGCGGAGGGCAGCTCCATCCGGCGTACGCCGCTGAGCTCCTCGACCTCCTCCTGTTCGAGCCAGCCGTCGCAGCCGACCGCGAACTCGCCGTCGATCTTCTCCAGGGCTGCGTACTCCAGGGCTGTCACCAGGTCCTCGACATGGCAGAACTGCCAGGTGGGGCGGGAACCGGCGACAACCAGGAGACGCGGTGACTCGAAGTAGCGGGTCAGCGCGGTGTCCGTGCCGCCGACCAGGACGGTGGGGCGTACGACGGTGACGTTGAGCCCGGGGTGGGCGCGGGGGGCGCGGCGGCCGAGCCGTTCGATCTCCAGGAGGTCGCCGACCCCGGTGGCCTCGGCGGTGGCCCGCAGTTCGGCGTCCTCGGAGAGCGGCACATCGTTGTCGGGCAGGGCCCCGTAGACCATCGCCGAGGTGCACAGGACGACCCGGTGGACCCCGGCGGCCGCCGCGGCGGTGAGCACGGTCTGGGTGCCCCGCACGTTGTACGCGGTCCGGGCGGCGGGGTCGGTCTCCAGGTCGAGGTCGAGCGCCAGGTGCACGACGACGTCCGCGCCGCGCAGCTTCTCCGCGATGGCCGGGTCGCGTACGTCCAGGATGTGCCAGGTCGCCTCGGACACCTCTCCGCGGCGTTCGTCGATCGCGATGACCTGCTTGATCTCGTCGGATGCGGCGAGGCGGGCGGTCAGCAGCTCACCGACGCCGGTCGCGGCACCGGTGACCGCGACGACGGGGCCCCGGTTTCGCTGGCTCCTGGGTCGTTTCTTCTCGAGTGTGCTTTCGGGCGGGGGGTCGGTCAGGTTTCGCGCTGCGCGAACCTGCGGATCTGGGGAACTCACCGGGCGTCTCCAGCGGTTGTCTTCAGTACGTACCCGCATGACGCGTACGTACCAGGTGGCGTCCATCCTGCCGCAGGCCGGGAGTCGGCGGAGCACTGAGCCTCGAAGCGGGCGTGGTGTCTACGCTGGATGGTGATGTCGGGCAGTCGCCGTCGGTTCGAGCCGGCGGCCCTACGAGCCGAGGAAACCCGTGAGTGACACCCCATTCGGATTCGGCCTTCCGCCGGAGGAGCCGGAGAACGGCGACGAGGGCAAGAAGAAGGACCCCACCGAAGGTGGGCAGAGCGCGGGCGGGGCCGGAGGCCCGTTCGGAATCGGGCCGGGGGCGGGCGGGGACAACCCGTTCGCCGCGATGTTCGGCGCGATGAACCCGAACGATCTCGGTGCGGCCTTCCAGCAGCTCGGCCAGATGCTGAGCTACGAGGGCGGTCCCGTGAACTGGGACATGGCCAAGCAGATCGCGCGCCAGACCGTCTCGCAGGGGACGGCCGACGGCACCAAGGACGCGAGTGTCGGCCCCTCCGAGCGGACGGCGGTCGACGAGGCGCTGCGGCTGGCCGACCTCTGGCTGGACGGCGTGACGTCGATGCCCTCCGGTTCGGTCTCCACCGTGGCGTGGAGCCGCGCGGAGTGGGTCGAGGCGTCGCTGCCGGCCTGGCAGCAGCTGGTCGACCCGGTGGCCGAGCGGGTGGGCCTGGCGATGGGCGATGTGCTGCCCGAGGAGATGCAGGCCATGGCGGGCCCGCTGATCGGCATGATGCGGTCGATGGGCGGCGCCATGTTCGGCCAGCAGATCGGGCAGGCCGTCGGCGTGCTGGCCGGAGAGGTGGTCGGCTCGACGGACATCGGGCTGCCGCTCGGCCCGGCGGGCAAGGCCGCGCTGCTCCCGCTGAACGTGGCGCAGTTCGGCAAGGACCTCAGCGTCCCGCAGGACGAGGTGCGGCTGTATCTGGCCCTGCGCGAGGCTGCCCACCAGCGGCTCTTCGCTCATGTGCCGTGGCTTCGCTCGCACCTGTTCGGTGCCGTCGAGGCGTACGCACGCGGTATCAAGGTCGACACCAGCAAGCTGGAGGACGTCGTAGGCCAGTTCGACCCCTCGAACCCCGAGCAGCTGCAGGACGCCCTTCAGCAGGGCATGTTCCAGCCCGAGGACACGCCTGAGCAGAAGGCCTCCCTGGCCCGCCTGGAGACGGCCCTGGCGCTCGTCGAGGGCTGGGTCGACGCGGTGGTCCACGAGGCCGCGAAGTCCCGGCTGACCTCGTCGGACGCCCTGCGCGAGACGATTCGCAGGCGCCGTGCCTCCGGTGGCCCGGCCGAGCAGACGTTCGCCACGCTCATCGGTCTGCAGCTGCGCCCGCGCCGGCTGCGGGACGCCTCGCGCCTGTGGGCCTCGCTCACCGACGCCCGGGGTCTGGAGGGCCGCGACGCCCTGTGGGCGCACCCGGACATGTTGCCGACGGCGCACGACCTGGACGATCCGGACGGCTTCGTCCACCACGAGCAGGCCGACTTCTCCGAGCTGGACAAGATGCTCGGCGAGGCCGCGAAGGGCCCGCAGAAGCCCGCCGAGAGCGACGAGGGCAAGCGCGAGGACGGCGAGGAAGACGGCAAGGACGGCCGCGACCGGTGACCCTGCGCGACGACGCCACCCTCGTACTGAGGGGTTACGCCCCCGGGGGCGAAGCCGGCGACGGCCAGGCGGAGCTGCGCCAGGCCTATCTGGACCATCTGGCGCTCCACGACGACGGCATGTGGAAGGCGTGCGGGACCGGTCATCTGACGGCCAGCGCCCTGGTGATCGATCCGGAGCGGGAGATGGTGCTGCTCACCCTGCACCGCAAGCTGCGGATGTGGCTCCAGATGGGCGGGCACTGCGAGCCGCAGGACACCTCCCTGGAGGCCGCGGCGCTCCGCGAGGCGACGGAGGAGTCCGGCATCACGGGACTCACCCTGCTCCCGGGCGGGCCGGTCCGGCTGGACCGGCACCCCATTCCGTCCCCCTGCACCTGGCACCTCGACGTGCAGTACGCCGCCCTGGCCCCCGCCGGTGCGGCGGAGCGGATCAGCGAGGAGTCCCTGGAGCTGCGCTGGTTCGGCTACGAGGACGTGGCCACGGTGGCCGACACCTCCGTCGTACGGCTGCTGGAGGCGACCCGCGCCCGGTTGTAGCCGCAGGCTGAACGGATGTGCGTAAGGGGCGGCCTCCATGGAGGCCGCCCCTTACCGCTGTGCTCTGCGACTGGAGATCAGTTCCAGGCGTTGTTCTGGTTCTGCCCGTGGGCTCCCTGCTGGCCCATACCGAACTGGGCGCGGGCGCCCTGGCCGATCTGGGCGTTCTGCGGGGGCATGACCTCACTCGGCTGGACCAGGGCGAAGCCCTGGCCGAGGAAGCTGAGCTCCCAGCCCTCACCGGTGTTGCCGCGGCGCCTGAAGACACCGCTGGAGTGCGTCTGGGCCTGCATCTGCACCCGCAGGGCGCTGGACCAGGCCACGATGGCGTCGGCGTCCACGTTGACGTACTTGTCGGGCGTGACCTGCATCATCAGGGGCTGGCCGGATGTCATGAGGGCGACCTTGCCGCTGCCGGTGATGTTGAGCTGGTACTTGCCGCTGCCGGAGATCCCGTACTGGCTGTCCACCGCGATGACCTCGGTGTGCAGCGAGGAGTCGAGCGCGAGGACGTAGGAGCTGTCCACGGTCATCCCCCCACGGTCGACGTCCACGACGTGGATGTACTGGGCGAGGTTGGCGAAGTAGACCGTGCCCTGACCGGACACCCGCATCAGGTCGAGGCCCTCCCCGGTGTGGGCGCGGGCGCGCCGCTGGCCCTGCGACTGGTACTCGCCGTCGAAGTCCATCAGCCCCTGGTAGGCGACCATGGCGCCCTTGCGGGCCAGGACGTCGTCCTGCCCGGTCAGTGCCACCCGCAGGAGCTGCGGGTTCTGGATCGTGTACCGGTCCTGGGACTGCTGCTCGGTGTAGCTGAAAAGCGGACTCTGCATGTGTGTGTTCCCCTCCCCTCAGTTCCGGATCCGCAGGCGGTCCGTACTGTCCTCGCTCGGCTGGACGACGACGACGCCCTCTCCGGAGAAGGCCATCTGGTACGCCTCCCCGCTGCCGCGGCCGATCAGCGCCCCGGCCTTGAAACTGCGCTTGCCCTTCACCTTGAGGTTCGTGGACCAGGCGACGAGGGCGTCCGGGTCGACGTACGTCTCGTCGTCGCCGCGTCCGCAGTCGACGACGATCGGGGTGCCCCGGGAGGTGATGGCCACCCATCCGGTGCCCTGGACGACGACGTTCCACAGCCCCTGTCCGGCGAACTTGGCCATCCCCTTGACCTTCTCGACACCCCAGGTGAGGTGCGCGTCGAAGGCGAGGAGATTGGTGCCGTTGACCGAGATCGCCTCGTTGTTCAGGTTGATGACGACCACGTCGGCGCCGTAGTCGGCGAGGTAGAGCAGTCCGTCGCCGGAGCACTTCATGACGGGTGCGCCCTCGCCGGTGATCCACTGGGAGGCGATCTGCCGGGCGGCGGGCGGGTTGGGCTCGTACTGGATGAACCCTTCGTACGCCACCATGGAACCGGTGCGCGCGTAGAGGTCGTGCCCGGAAGCCATGGCGACCTTGAGCATGGCCGAGCCGTGGTTCTCCATACGGGCCGTGACGGGGGTCGGGGCGAAGCCCGCGAGTTGCTGGTTCATGACGGGCTCCCTTTAGACCTCGTAGGGCTGGACGACGATGAAGTTGCCGGGGGCTCCCCGGAACTGGAGGTTCACGGTCTCCCCGCTGTGTCCCGGGTAGGCGTTGCGGCGCAGCCGGACCTGACTGGAGACGATCACCTGGGAGGCGGCCGACCAGGCCACCACCGCGTTGCAGTCGGCGAACGTGGTAGGGGTGACCGGCAGGACGACCGGGGTGCCGTGGGTCTTGATGATCACGGTGCCGGTGCCCTGGAACTGCATGGTGAACAGGGCGCCGCCGGGGATGCCGTGCCCCTCGACCCGGCGGATCTCGTACTGGAGGGACTCGTCGAAGGCGAGGACGCTCTCGGCGGAGACGCAGATGGCGTCGCCCTGGAGCTCGATGGGGTGCAGGTACGAGCCCTCCTCGGCGAGGAAGACCTGGCCGCGGCCGGTACAGCGCATCAGCTGCATCTCCTGGCCGGTGGCGTTGCCGACGGCCCGTCCGACGAAGCCGGCGCCCTTGTAGCCGAAATCGACCTTGCCCTGGTACATCACCATGCTGCCCTGGCGGGCCAGCACGCCGGCGCCGCCCATGGTCAGGTCGACCCGCATGAGCTGTTGGTTCTGCGGGGTCCAGCGCTGCCCGGTGGGGGTCTCCTTGTACAGCTGGAGGGCCGCCTGGAGCCCGGCGCCGGCCGCCGGAAGGCCCTGCGGCACACCGGCGGGCTGCTGCCCATAGGGGGGCGGGGCGCTCTGCCCGTACGGTGTCGGGGCCGGCTGGCCGTAGGGAGCGGGCGCGGGCTGGCCGTAGGGCGGCGTGGGCGGGACGCCCTGACCGGGGACCTGGCCGAACTGCGGCTGCGGGGGCGGCGGGAGCTGGTGGCCGGGCTGGCCGTACGGGGAGGGAGCCGAGGGCGCCTGCGGGGTGAGCGGCGCCGCGATCGTGGGCGCGGCGTGCATCGGCTGCTGCGGTGCGGCGGCGGGTGCGGGCGGTGCGCCGAAGGATGGCGCGGGCTGCGGGGCCGGAGGGGCGGGCGGTGCGCCGAAAGCCGGGGGCGCGGTGGCCTGGGCCGGCGGGGCGAAACCCGGGGCCGCCTGCGGGGCGGCCGGCGCCTCTTCCTCTTCGGCGACCTCGCCGCCGAAGTTCTTCAGGAGCGCGTCGAGACCGCCGTCGAACCCCTGGCCGACGGCGGCGAAGCGCCAGACGTCCTTCAGGTAGAAGTCACCGAGCATCACCGCGCGCTCGGTGGTGAACTCCGAGCCGGTGAAGGCGTATCTGACCACTTCTTCGCCGCCCGCGACGATCCGGATGTACCCGGGGCCGACCTGGGACATCTGTCCGGCACCGTCGAGCGTCGCGGTGAAGGAGAGCTTGTGGATACCGGCCGGGATGCGGTCGAGCGTGACACGGAAGGACTCGGTGTCGCCGGACTGCGCACCGAGGAGCTGAATCGACTCCTCGGGCGATTTCGGCTGGTTGAAGAAGATGAAATACCGGTCGTCCGAGAGCTGTTCGTCGGCAT
This sequence comes from Streptomyces sp. NPDC006261, assembly GCF_040613515.1. Classification (NCBI taxonomy): domain Bacteria; kingdom Bacillati; phylum Actinomycetota; class Actinomycetes; order Kitasatosporales; family Streptomycetaceae; genus Streptomyces; species Streptomyces sp. NPDC006261. Next base: position 28,327 of record NZ_JBEXSI010000029.1, on the reverse strand, counting down.
CCAGGCCGAAGCAGCTGATGTCGAAGGTCAGTCCAGGGGCGGCGATCTGCACACCTACGTACAGATCTGTCCCCGGTGTGAGATCACTGATCTTGGCCTTGTGGCCTCGTTGGAATTCCCTGGCCATACGTAACGACCGTCCCCCATCCCGAAGGTGAATGCGTCGCGTCAGGCTAGCCGCAAACCGCGACATCCGGCCAAGCCGGTACAGACCCGGTACAGAATCGCCGAACGCGGCTCACCGGAAGCGCCGCGCGGGCCGGTCTCACTCCTCGCGCGCGGCGGGCGGATGGGGCAGCTGAGCGGCCGCGACCACTCCTTCGAGGTAGCCACGGGCCCGCTCGGTGCGCGGATACGCCTCCAGCAGCCGCCAGAACCCCGGGCCGTGGCCGGGGACGAGCAGATGGGCCAGCTCATGGACCAGCACGTAGTCGACGACGTACTCCGGCATGCCCTGGAGCCGGCGCGAGAGCCGGATGCTGCCCTCGGCGGGGGTGCACGAGCCCCAGCGGGTGTTCTGGTTGGTCACCCAGCGGACGGATGCGGGCCTCGCCCTGCCGTCGAAGAACTGGGCGGACAGCCGCTCGGCCCGCTTCGTGAGCTCGGCGTCCCCGAGGACCCGCTTGCTCTCCTGGGCCGCGAGCTTGTCGAGCATCACGCCCACCCAGCGCCGCTCCTCCGCCTCCGACATCCGGGCGGGGATGAGCACGATCGTGCGGCCGCCCTCCCGGTACGCGGAGACCGACTTCCTGCGCCGGGTGCTCCGGCGGACCTCGACCGCGCTCGTCGCCGGGGCGCGGGGCACACGGGCGGCCGCGCCGGGCTGACAGCTCACGGCGCTGTGCATGGGGGTCTCCCCGGCGACGCCGGGTGACGGGTCTGCGGGCACGCCTCGACGTTACCCGCTGTCAGTGGGGGAAGTCCCGCCTCAAGGTCCGTTCGCCACCGATCCTCTCCACTCCCCGCACCTCGCTTCGCACCAAGCCGCACTATGGAATGACTAATCCCCCTACCTGTGGATAACTCCGAGCATGCTTCGTCGCGGTCGCGCATGCTGGCAACGGCTCGACGCGGCCGGGAATTATCCCGAGCACGCGGTCACGACACCGATAGGGGGAAAGCCGTGCGTCTCGGGGGAGAAGTCCTGCATCCGATGTTGAAGCCCGCGCTGCGCCGGGCATGGCGCGGGCGGAACACCGTGCAATTCGGGGTGACCCCCGCCCACGCCGTGACGCTCGGCCCGGTGGACATCGCGACGGGGAGCTTTCTGGAACTGCTCGACGGGACGCGCGGCCTGCCGCTGCTGCGGGACGAGGCCCGCAGCCTGGACCTGTCGGACCGCCATGTGGACATTCTCGTCCGGCGGCTGGCCGAGGCGGGCCTTCTCGACGATCCGCGGGCCGCCGGGCCGCAGGCCGATGTCCTGCGCCACCGGGCCGAGGTGATGGAGCGTCAACGTCCCGATGTCGCCTCGCTCTCCGTCGTCTACCCCGGGCCGGGCGAGGGGCTGCGCCGGATGGCGGCCCGGCGGGCGATGCGGGTCCAGGTGCGGGGCGCGGGCAGGGTCGGAGCGTCGATCGCCGCGGTGCTGTCCGGCTCGGGGGTGGGCCACGTGGAGGTGCTGGACGGGGGCCGGGCCGAGCCGGGGGACGTGGCACCGGCCGGACTTCCGCCCGCGGCCGTGGGGGAACGGCGCGACGCGGCGGCCCGTCGGCTCGTCCGCCGGGCCGCCGCCGGACCCGCGCCCCGGTCGACGGGGGCGGAGCGGGGCGCGGGCGATGGGCAGCCCGGCCTGTCGCTGATCGTCGTCGCGCCCCGGGACGGCCTCTCGGTCTACGCGCCGGTCCCGGACACCGCGGCTCCCTGGATCGCGTCGGGCACCCCTCATCTCTATGCGGGAGTCATCGAGGCCACCGGGGTGGTCGGGCCGCTCGTGCTTCCGGGCGGCACCGGCTGCGCGGGGTGTCTCGAGCTGCACCGCGCGGACCGGGATTCGCAGTGGCCACGGATGCTGGCGCAGTGGCGGTCCGGGCGGCGGGGTGTGGTGCCCGCCTGCGACCTGGGACTGGCCACAGCGGTGGCCGGGCTCGCCGCGGCCCATGCCCTGTCCTTCCTGGACGGGGAGCTGCCGGCCAGCACCGGGGCGCGCTGGGAGGCCGCGCTGCCCCTGCTGGACTGGCGGAGCGAGCGGATCGGCCCCCATGCCGACTGCTCCTGCGGGGCGGCCGAGCACGTCGAGGGGGAAGGGGCCTCCGGCTCCGTTCCGGCGCAGGACACAATGGCCGGGTGACCGCCGTCGCCGGAGAGATACCGTCGGCCCGAGCGGCACGGCAGTCTGGGAACTGGAGGGGCACATGTCTGATCTTCCCCGGAAGGCGGTTACGCGTACGGCCAGGCTGGCCGCGCTCCCGCTCGGCTTCGCCGGCCGTGCCACCTGGGGTCTGGGCAAGCGGATCGGCGGCAGGTCCGCCGAGCTGGTCGCCCGAGAGGTGCAGCAGCGCACGGCGGACCAGCTGTTCAAGACCCTGGGCGAGCTGAAGGGCGGGGCCATGAAGCTGGGCCAGGCCCTCTCCGTCTTCGAGTCGGCGCTGCCCGAGGAGGTCGCGGGCCCCTACCGGGCCGCGCTGACCAAACTCCAGGAGGCCGCGCCACCTCTGCCCGCCGCCACGGTCCACGCGGTGCTGGCCGAGCGGATCGGTGAGGACTGGCGGGAGTGCTTCCTGGAGTTCGAGGACAAGCCGTCGGCCGCCGCCTCGATCGGGCAGGTGCACCGGGGGGTGTGGCACGACGGCCGGAAGGTCGCTGTGAAGGTGCAGTATCCCGGGGCGGGCGAGGCGCTGCTCTCGGATCTCACCCAGCTCAGCCGCTTCGCCCGGCTGCTCGGCCCCCTGGTCCCGGGGATGGACATCAAGCCGCTCATCAAGGAGATGCGCGACCGGGTGTCGGAGGAGTTGGACTACGAGCTGGAGGCGCAGGCCCAGCGGGTCCACGCGGAGGAGTTCGCGGACGACCCCGATGTGGTGATCCCGGGGGTGGTGCACCAGTCCGACCAGGTGCTGGTGACGGAGTGGATGGACGGGGTGCCGCTGGCCGACGTCATCGCGGACGGTACGGCGGAGCAGCGGGACCGGGCCGGGCAGCTGCTGGCGCGTTTCCTCTTCTCGGGCCCGGCCCGCACCGGCCTGCTCCACGCCGACCCGCACCCGGGCAACTTCCGGCTGCTGCCCCCGGCGGAGACCCCGGACGGCTCGGACGGATCAAAGGCCCCGGGCGGCTCGGACGGCTCGGACGGCTCGGACGAAGGGAGTGCCGATGCCGGGCCATGGCGGCTGGGGGTGCTGGACTTCGGCACGGTGGACCGCCTTCCGGGCGGGCTGCCGGGGACCATCGGTGAATCCCTGCGGATGACCCTGGAGGGCGACGCGGCCGCGGTGTACGGGCTGCTGCGCGAGGAGGGCTTCGTGAAGGAGTCGATCGATCTGGAGCCGGACGAGGTGCTCGACTACCTGCTCCCGATCATCGAACCGGCACAGGTGGAGGAGTTCTCCTTCTCCCGGGGCTGGCTGCGGGACCAGGCGGCCCGGATCGCCGATCCGCGCTCCCCCGCCCACCAGCTCGGCAGGCAGCTGAACCTCCCGCCGTCCTATCTCCTGATACACCGGGTCACGCTCAGCACGATCGGGGTGCTGTGCCAGCTCGGTGCGGCGGTCCGGCTGCGGGACGAACTCGAAGCGTGGCTGCCGGGGTTCGTTGCGGAGAGCGGGGAGTCCGCGGAGCCCGAGTTCGCCCCGGAGAGGCAGGAGCCGGAGTCGGTCCCGGAGGGCGGCGCGTAGCCGGGTCACCACCAGAGTGAGTCGAGGCGGCTCTCGATCGCTCTGATGTGGAGGCGGGCGCAGGTCTCGCAGAAGTGGAGGCGGCGGCCGTCCTCCACGGAGGAGAGCCAGGTCACCGGGGCCGTCCCGCCCTCGGCGGCGGTGCCGCAGCGGGCACAGACCACCGGTCCAGCAGCCGGTTGTTCGGGGGGATGCGTGTCCTCGTCCACCTCGTGACGATATCCCCGCCCGGGACCCGGCAGCACAACGCACCGCGGGGCCGTCCTCGTTCGGACGGCCCCGCGGGCGGGTGGTGGCTCCTCACCGGGCAGAGCGGTTGCCCGGCGAGGAGCGGTGGTGCTCCGGCGTGGAGCCGTGATGCTCCGGCGTGGAGCGGAGAGGTGGGGGCCTCTCAGTGCATGACGGCCATGGCCAGCGCCCGACGGGCGCGCAGCGAGGCGCGCTCCGCTCGGCGCTGCATCTTGCGGGCGGCGACGAGGCGCACCGCTTGGCGGTCCACCTCGGCCTCCCGCAGACGGTCGTGCATATGCGCACGGGCCATGGCTTCTGGGATGAGTTGCATCTCGCGGGTCCTGTTCTGACGCGAGTCGTTCGCGCCGATGATGGTGACGTCGGGGGTCGCGGAGCCGACGGGCTCCTTCGTGGGGGTGATCATTGGTGCCTGATTCCGGGGGTCATGGGTCTGGGGACGGTCGATGGTTCCTAGGCGCAGCCACCGCGTGGGGGCGGGGGCGCCGCATTCGGCGGTCACGCTGCCACCGGGTTCTTGCGCGGACGGCCACGCGGCCGCTTGCGGGCCACGACGACACCCTGGACGAAGAGCTCGCCGCCCCAGACGCCCCACGGCTCGCGTCGCTCCTTGGCGCCGGCGAGGCAGGCCTCGACGAGCGGGCAGGTACGGCAGAGGGACTTGGCGTACTCGACGTCGGCCGGGGACTCGGCGAAGAAGACCTCCGGGTCGTACGAGCGGCAGGGAACGGGTACGCCCAGGTTCTCGATGGCGTCGTCGAGCGCGGTGAGCGCGGTGAGGGGGAGCAAGGTGGAGTCCTCCGTGGAGCCGGGCGGGGAGATCGAGTCGGACTGCGGTACTGACGGGGCGTGCGCTTCGAGTTGCACGGTGGGTGGTGTCCTCGTCTGGTCGTGCCGGCCTGTTGGCCGGTTGGCGGCTGGTACTGCTGGCCCGAGGCGCCTTCGGTGTGTCCCGTCCGTTCGGACAAAACAAAAGGGCCGCGGATCCCGAGTGGGGTTCCGCGGCCCTGAGGCGCCGGCCTGATGCTGGATCAGGCTGGATCGCTCCAGGGTTCAGGCCCACGGAAGGCCCACATCGTGTGGTGCTGCGTCTGCGTCTTGGCTCCGGCACCGGCTGCCGCAAAGGCATAGGCCTGAGCCTGTGCATCCTTCGCTACTGCTGCCGCCGGTGCCTCGATCGGTCGCTCATTGCGCTCCCGCATCACGGGGAGGCTCGCCAGGGACATCGGGCTGACGGCGGAGATGCCGGACAGACCGGTGGCGCGGAGCGAAGCAGCCGAGGAGCGGGCGAGGCCGAGCGAGCAGGCGGAGACGACCGAAAGACCGGTCATTTTCTGGGTTCCGATGATGCTGATCACTTCAATCGCCTCCTCTCGGCGTCTCGGGGGGACCGGCCGGAGCCGGTCCTGCGTATTCGGATAAGTACAGCACGGAATCAGGGCTTCAGAGAAGTCGCTGTTCCCGTGGTTAAGAACCTATGGTGACGACTGGGGCGGGCGCAAACTATTTTCTGGACGAGTTTTCCTCACCTCTCCCCGCCGCCCTCGTCCGACCCCTCACCGACCGTCTCACCTGCGCAGATGGCGAGTACATCGGCTCCGAAACGGGTCAGCTTCCGGTTCCCGACGCCGGCGATGACGACCAGCTCCCCCTCGGTGGACGGCACCGCCTCGGCGATGGCCATCAGCGTCTTCTCGGTGAAGACGCAGTAGTCCGGCTGGCTCAGCCGGGCCGCCTGGCCGGCGCGCCAGTCGAGCAGCCGGCCGTACAGCGCCTCGTCCATGTCGGACGGGCATTCCTCGCACCGCATCAGCTTCATCTCGCCCGCGTCGGTGAGGGTCCGGCCGCAGACCCGGCACCGCACCGGCCGCCGGGGCGTGGGCTCGACGGCCTCCGTTCGCTCAGCCGCCGCCGGGGCCCGGCCGGTCCCCCGGTCGATGCCTCCGCCGCCTCCGGCCCCGCCCCGGGCGCCGAGCGCCGTGGAGCCCGGGCGCAACCCGTTCAGGAACCGGCTGGGCCTGCGGCTCGCCCGTCCGCCGGGGGAACGCGCCAGGGACCAGGAGAGCGAGAGGTGGAGCCGGGCGCGGGTGACGCCGACGTACAGCAGGCGCCGCTCCTCCTCGACCTGCTCGTCGGTCCTGGCGTACGCGATCGGCATCATGCCCTCGTTCAGGCCGACCAGGAACACCGCGTCCCACTCCAGGCCCTTCGCCGAGTGCAACGAGGCCAGCGTCACCCCCTGGACCGTCGGGGCGTGCTGGGCGGCCGCCCGCTCGTCCAGCTCCCGGACCAGGTCGGTCAGGGTCGCCCCCGGCTTGGCCGCCTCGAAGTCCTCCGCCAGCCGCACCAGCGCGGCCAGCGACTCCCAGCGGTCGCGCACCGCCCCCGATCCGGCGGGCGGGCGGGTGGTCCAGCCCTTCGTGGAGAGCACCGCCCGCACCTGGGACGGCAGCCCTTCCGCCCCGTCGAGCAGCGAGTCGTTGCGCCCGGCTCGAGCGGCGCCGCGCAGGGCGGTGCCCGCCTCACGGACCTCGGCCCGCTCGAAGAACCGCTCGGCGCCGCGCAGCTGGTAGGCCACACCCGCGTCGGCGAGGGCCTGCTCGTAGACCTCGGACTGGGAGTTGACCCGGTAGAGGACGGCGATCTCACCGGCCGGGACACCCGCTGCGATCAGGTCGCGGATGCGACGGGCGGTGGCCTCGGCCTCGTGGGGCTCGTCGGGATACTCCGCGTAGACCGGTTCAGGGCCCTTGTCGCGCTGAGAGACCAGCTCCAGCCGGTGGTCGGCGGCCTTGCCGCGGGCCTGGCTCAGCAGGCCGTTGGCGAGATGGACGACCTGGGGGGTGGAGCGGTAGTCCCGGACCAGCTTGACCACCGTCGCGCCGGGGTGGCGGGTGCGGAAGTTCAGCAGGTGGTCGGGGGTGGCCCCGGTGAAGGAGTAGATCGTCTGGCTGGCGTCGCCGACGACACAGAGGTCGTCCCGGTCGCCGACCCAGAGGTCGAGCAGTCGCTGCTGGAGCGGGCTCACGTCCTGGTACTCGTCGACGACGAAGTGCTGGTACTGGCCGCGCACGTGGTCGGCGATGTCGTGCCGGTCCTGGAGGATGCCGACGGTGAGCAGGAGCACGTCCTCGAAGTCGATCACCGAACGGTCGCGCTTGAGCTGTTCGTAGGTGGAGTAGATCTGGGAGAGGACCGCGGGGTCGCGCGGGGCGTCCCGCCGGGTCTTCGCGACCGCGGCCGGATAGTCGGCGGGCACGGTCTGGGTGACCTTGGCCCACTCGATCTCGCTGGTGACGTCCCGCAGCTCGTTGCGGTCGAGCCGGAGCTCGCAGCGGGCGGCGGCCTCGGCGACCAGCTGCACCTTTCGCTCCAGCAGCCGCGGCAGCTCACCACCGACTGCTTTCGGCCAGAAGTACTGGAGCTGCCGGAGCGCCGCGGAGTGAAACGTCCGCGCCTGGACCCCGGTCGCGCCGAGCTGCCGGAGCCGTCCGCGCATCTCGCCGGCGGCCCGGTTGGTGAAGGTGACGGCGAGGATCGAGGCGGGCTGGAGGATGCCCGCGCGCACCCCGTACGCGATGCGGTGGGTGATCGCGCGGGTCTTGCCCGTACCCGCTCCGGCCAGCACGCACACCGGTCCGTGCAGGGCGAGAGCCACCTCGCGCTGCTCGGGGTCGAGCCCGTCGAGCACGGCGTCCGGGGTCTCGGGAACCTGCGGGAAGAGGGTGGAATGCGTTGCTGCTGTCACCCCGCCATGCTGCCAGGTCTCCTGGGGCGGACGCGGCGGTTGTCCACAGGGGTGAGGTATTCGTCGTACTGATGCGGGGGACACCGGGGCTGATGCAGGGGACGACGGGGCTGATGCAGGGGACGACGGGGCTGATGCGGGTGACGACGGGGCTCCGATGCCGCTGTGGGAATGGTGACCGCCTCCCGTACGTTCCACTCGGTGCGGGAATGGCGGCGCAGGCCGCCGGTCCGCATGTGACGCTGCCGGCCGCGCAGCGCGACGGACGAGACAAGGGAGCGCCACCGACATGGCGGGCACTGTGACGATGTACAGCACCACCTGGTGCGGCTACTGCCGTCGGCTCAAGGGCCAGATGGACCGCGAGGGCATCGCGTACAACGAGGTCAACATCGAGCACGACGCGGACTCGGCGGCTTTCGTCGAGAAGGCGAATGGCGGAAACCAGACGGTCCCGACGCTGCTGATCGTCTCCCCCTCGGGCACCGAGTCGGTCATGACCAACCCGTCGCTGGCCCAAGTGAAGCAGGCTCTGGCCGCCTGACGCCCGCGCTCGGAGCACCGAACTTCCACGAAGGCCCCCGGCTGGTGCCGGGGGCCTTCGCGTTTCCCGTTCAGTTGGTGCGGTTCAGGCTGCCCGGCCTCGGCAGCGGCTTCCCGTACCAGAGCTCGATCAGCCGGGCGGCGATCGAGATGCCGAACGGGGGCATGACCTCGCCGGACTCGAAGGCGGCGGTGAGGTCCTCGCGGGAGAACCAGCGGGCCTCCTCGATCTCCTCGCCGTCGACGGTGATCTCCGAGGATGTCGCCCGGGCCATGAAGCCCAGCATCAGGCTGGAGGGGAAGGGCCACGGCTGGCTGGCGACGTACTCGACCTCGCCGACGGTGACGCCCGCCTCCTCGTACACCTCGCGCACCACGGACTGCTCGATCGACTCCCCCGGCTCGACGAACCCGGCGAGCGTGGAGAAGCGGCCCTCGGGCCAGTGCACCTGGCGACCCAGCAGCGCGCGGTCCTGGTCGTCGGTGACGAGCATGATGACCGCCGGGTCGGTGCGCGGGTAGTGCTCGGCGCCGCAGGCCTGGCAGCGGCGGATGTGCCCGGCCGCCGCGATGACGGTGCGCTCGCCGCAGCGGGAGCAGAAGCGGTGCAGGCGCTGCCAGTTCTCCAGGGCGACCGCGTGCGCCATCAGGCCCGCGTCACGGGGGCCGAGCAGCAGGCCCGCCTCGCGGAGGCCGGCCGGTCGGGCCGACTGGTCCATGCGTCCGGGCAGCGAGTCCTTCTGGAGCGCGAAGTAGCTGACACCCTCCTCGTCCGTGCCGAGGAAGTAGCGGTGGGTCTCGGTGACCGGGGCCTCGAAGGCCGGGGTCATCACGATGGCGGTGCCCCCCTCGGGGGTGTCGTCGATCAGCACCTGCCCGCCGGAGACGACGAAGACGCGGGTCGTCGGGTGGCTCCACGCCACGGCCAGCCACGCCTCGTCGAGGCGGTGGTGCGCCGCGCGGTCGATGCCGCCGGGCGCGGTGAGGCTGATCGGGCGGTCTGCGGTGGCGTTGTCGAAGGTGCTCACAGGTGCTTCCTACTCCCCCTGGGCGGATCGGGTGTGCGGAGGTGGGGCCGGGTTCATCGGCCGAGCGCCGTGGCCATCTCGCCCCACAGGTACGCGGTCGTCTCCACGCCCTTCAGCAGCAGGTCCAGCTCGACCTTCTCGTCGGGTGCGTGCCAGCCGTCGGAGGGTACGGAGATGCCGAGGAACAGGACGGGGGCGCCGAGGACGTCCCTGAGGTCGGCGGCCGGGCCTGAGCCTCCTTCGCGGGTGAAGAGGATCTTCTTGCCGAAGGCCCGGGCCATCGCGCGGGCCACCGCCTGGAGTGCGGGGTGGTCCAGCGGGGTCAGACAGGGGCGGGTGGCGGGCTGGAACGTGATCCGGTGGCGGACACCCGCCGGGACGCGGGACTCCGCCCAGGCACGGACGGTCTGCTGTACGCGGTCGGGGTCCTGGCCGTCGACCAGGCGGAAGCTGATCTTCACCAGGGCCGATGAGGGGATGATCGTCTTGCTGCCGGCGCCCTGGTAGCCGCCGCCGATGCCGTTGACCTCGGCGGTGGGGCGGGCCCAGACGCGCTCCAGCGTGGAGTAACCGGCTTCTCCGGAGGCCGCCTGCGACTTCGCCGTACGCAGCCAGGTCGCCTCGTCGAAGGGCAGCTGGGCGAAGAGGGCCCGCTCGGAGTCGGTGAGCTCGGTGACTCCCTCGTAGAAACCGGGGATCGCGACGCGGCCGTCCTCGTCGTGGAGGGCGGCGGCCAGCCGGGCGATCTCGGTGGCCGGGTTGGGAACGGCTCCCCCGAACGATCCGGAGTGGATGTCCTGGGCGGGGCCGTACAGCTCGATCTCACACTCGGCGAGGCCGCGCATGCCGGTGCAGACGGTCGGCGTCTCCTCGTCCCACATGCCGGTGTCCGAGACGATCACGGCGTCGGCGGCGAGGCGGGCGGCGTGCTGTTCGGCCAGGGCGCGGAAGTTCGGGGAGCCCGACTCCTCCTCGCCCTCGATCAGCAGCTTGAGGTTGACGGCCGGGGTGGCGCGGCCGGTGGCGGCGAGGTGGGCGCGGACTCCGAGGGTGTGGAAGAACACCTGGCCCTTGTCGTCGGCGGCGCCGCGTCCGTACATCCGGCCGTCGCGGATCACCGGCTCGAACGGGTCGGTGGCCCAGCCGTCCTGGCGGGCGGCGGGTTGCACGTCGTGGTGGCCGTAGACCAGGACCGTCGGGGCGTCCGGGTCCTCGCTGGGCCACTCGGCGAAGACCGCCGGGGCGCCGGGGGTCTCCCAGATCTCGGTGACCGGGAAGCCGGTCTCCTTGAGCTTGGTGCTCAGCCACTCGGCGCTGCGCCGTACGTCCCCGTCGTGCTCCGGCTGCGCGGACACGGACGGGATGCGCAGCCACTCGGCGAGGTCGTCGAGGAAGGCTGCGCGGTGCTGTTCGGTGTACGTACGGACGGCGCTGTCCGGGGTCTCGCTCATGCCGTTGAGCCTATCCGTCCCGCGGAGCCGGATCGTCCAGCAGGATCCGCTCCAGCTCGGCCCGGCCCGGCAGCCCCTGGGGGTGGACGGTCTCCCCGCTCCGTACGTAGAGGAAGGTGGCGGTGACCGCGGTGAGCGGCAGGTCGTGCAGCTCGGCCCAGGCCAGCCGGTAGACGGCGAGCTGGAGCGGGTCGGCGGTGCGATGGCGGGTGGTCTTCCAGTCGACGATCTCGTAGGTGTCACCCGTGCGGTACACGGCGTCGATACGGCCCCGGATCACCCGGCCCGCGAGGGTGATCTGGAACGGGGTCTCCACCCGGTACGGCGTGCGCCGGGCGTACGCGGTGCGCTCGAACGCCTCCTTCAGCTCGGCGAGGTCCCGCTCGTCGGCGATGTCCGCGTCGCTCTCGTCGCCTCCGGGCAGCTCGTCGGGGCCGAGCATGGGCAGCGGCAGCTCCTCGTACCGGGACTCCACCCAGGCGTGGAACCGGGTGCCCCGGCGGGCGGCCGGCTGCGGCGGCCGGGGCATGGGCCGGGCCAGCTCCTTGGCGAAGGCGTCGGGGTCCTCGGCCAGGCGCAGCAGCTGGGTGGCGGAGAGCGCGGCGGGGACGAGGACGTCGTGCACGGTGGCGCGGGCACGGCGGAGCTCCCCCGCGAGGGCGTCGAGATCCCGGTCCCAGGAGGCGAGGGTGCGGGCCTCCTCCGGGGTGAGCCGTTGCTCGGGGGCGGGTTCCGGGGCCTGGTCCGCCTCCTGGGGGTGGCGGGCGGCCGGGATGTGCGGTGCCGAGTCCCGTACGTTCTCCGGTGCCGTGGCCGGGGCGTCCTGGGGGCGTTCGGTGGGGAGCGCGTCCCAGTCCCAGTCCTCGTCGGCCGGGGGCTCGTCGATCGGGGGCTCGTCCTCGTACGCCGGCACGTCATCGGGCTCGGGGGCGTACGCCGGTGTCTGCTCGTCCCCGTGGACGGCCAGGCTCTCCAGGTGGGCGAGCACCGTGTCCCGGGCGGTGCGCCGGCGGGCGAGGGCCGTGGCGTCCAGCGGGAGCGGCCAGGCCAGGTCGGTGCCGGGCGCTGCGAGGGACGGGTTCTCCTCGTCCTCGGCGGGCTCGTCCGCCCAGGCTTCGATCTCGCCGTGGCCCGCCACGCAGTGCTCGTACAGCGCCTGCAGGAAGGCGGACGGACCACGCGTCCTCTTCTGGGAGGGGCCCCACCAGTGGCCGGAGCCGAGCAGCAGGGAACGGGGCCGGGTGAAGGTGACGTAGCCCAGGCGCAGCTCCTCCGTGTGCTGGTGCTCCTTCATCTCCTCCTTGAAGGCCTTCATGGCCTTGGCGTCGAACGCGTCCAGCACCGGGAGGGTCGCCGCGTCGCCGCGCAGGGCGTGCGGGAGCACCTTGGCCTGGGCGGTCCAGGCGTCCCGGGCCCGGTCGCTGGGGAACTGGCCGGTGACCAGTCCGGGCACGGCGACCACGTCCCACTCCAGGCCCTTGGACTTGTGCGCGGTGAGGACCTTCACGGTGTTCTCGCCGCCGGGCAGCGCGTTGTCGAGCCCCTTCTCGTACTGCGCGGCGGTCCGCAGGAAGCCCAGAAAGGCGAGCAGGGACGCCTCGCCGTCCAGGGAGGCGAAACCGGCCGCTGTGTCCAGGAAGTTGGCGAGGGTCTCGCGACGGCGGGCGGCCAGCGCCTGCGGCGACGCGGACAGCTCGACCTCCAGGCCCGTGGTGGCCAGGACGCGGTGCAGGACGTCCATCAGGGGATCGGCGAGCGAGCGGCGCAGGTCGCGCAGCTCGCGGGCGAGCCGGGCGAAGCGCACACGCGCCTCCGCCGAGAACGGCAGCCCGTCGTCCGCCGCGTCCCCCGCGATCAGGAAGGTGTCCAGGGCGTCCGCGAGCGATATCACCTCGGCCGGGTCGGTGCCCTCGACGGCCTCCGCGAGCCGCCGGTCCGGGTCGGCGTCGTCCCCCTGGGCGGCCCGGTGGACGAGGAGGCGGGCGCGGCGGCCCAGGAGTGCGAGGTCGCGGGGACCGATGCGCCAGCGCGGTCCGGTGAGGAGGCGGACCAGGGAGGCGTTGGCACCCGGGTCCTGGAGGACCTCGCAGACGGCGACCAGGTCCGCCACCTCGGGCAGGTGCAGCAGCCCGGCGAGGCCGACCACCTCGACCGGGATGTCCCGGGCGACCAGGGCCGCCTGGATCTGCCCGAAGTCCCCGGCCGTGCGGCACAGGACGGCGATCTCGCCGGGCGGGGTGCCGGTGCGCACGAGGTGGGCGAGGGAGTCGGCGAGCCAGTCGATCTCCTCGGTGTGGGTGCTCAGCAGGGCGCAGCGGACCATCCCGTCGCGCTCCGCCCCCGGCGCGGGGCGCAGCGCCTCGACGCCTTCGTGCATCGCGCGCAGGGGTTCCGCGAGGCCGTTGGCGAGGTGGAGGAGGCGGCCGCCGCTGCGCCGGTTCTCGCTGAGGCTGTAGCGGGTGGCGGGGGCGCCGTCCGCGTGCGGGAAGTGCTCGGGGAAGTCGTCGAGGTTGGCGACGGAGGCGCCGCGCCAGCCGTAGATCGCCTGGCAGGGGTCGCCCACGGCGGTCACCGCGTGGCCGGTGGCCGGGGAGGACGTACCGCTCCCGAACAGCGCCGACAGCAGCAGGCGCTGGGCCACCGAGGTGTCCTGGTACTCGTCCAGCAGCACGACCCGGAACTCGTCCCGCAGGATCTCCCCCACCTCCGGCCGGGTCAGGGCCAGCTCGGCGGAGAGGGCGATCTGGTCACCGAAGTCCAGGAGGTCCCGGCTCCGCTTGGCGGACCGGTAGCGCTCGGTGAGGCCGAGGAGGGAGCGGCGGGCCTCGGCGGTCTCGGGGATCTTGCGCAGGTCGGCGTTGCTGAGCTTGGCGGTGGCCAGCTCCCGCAGCAGCTCGGTGTCGTACGCCTCCAGCTTGCCCGTGCGTACGAGGTGTTCGGACAGCTCCCCGTCGAGCGCCAGGAGGTCGCTGACGAGGGTGGGGAACGAGCGGGTCAGCGCCGGATACGGGCCCGGGGCCTCGCGCAGCACCTTCGCTGCCAGTTGGTAGCGCGTGGCGTCGGCGAGGAGGCGCGTGGACGGCTCCAGGCCGATGCGCAGGCCGTGCTCGGTGAGGAGGCGGCCGGCGAAGGCGTGGTACGTGGAGATGGTGGGCTCGCCCGGCGGATTGTCCGGGTCGATGACCTCGGGATCGGTGACCCCGGCGGCGATCAGCGCCTTGCGGACCCGCTCGGCCAGCTCGCCCGCCGCCTTGTTGGTGAAGGTGAGGCCGAGGACCTGCTCGGGGGCGACCTGGCCGGTGCCGACCAGCCAGACCACGCGGGCCGCCATCACCGTGGTCTTCCCCGACCCGGCTCCGGCCACGATCACCTGCGGGGCGGGCGGCGCGGTGATGCAGGCCGTCTGCTCCGGGGTGAAGGGGATCCCGAGGAGCTCCTTGAGCTGCTCGGGATCGGTGATGCGTGAGGACACCTGAGCAACGGTAACCGGACCCGCTGACAAGCCGGGCCGATGCCCACGAAAGCCCTACTCCACCACCTGCCGCCCCTCCGGCTGCGCGCTGCACGAGGCGCGGAAGGTGCAGTGGGTGCAGTGGGTGCCGGTGGTGGGCGTGAACCGTTCGTCCAGGACCTTTCCGGCGGCCGTCGCGAGCAGGTCGGAGACCCACTCCCCGGTCAGCGGCTCCTGGGCCTGCACCTTGGGGAAGGCCTCGCCGCCCTCCTTCTTGGGGGCGGGCCGGCGGAGCTGGACCAGTTCGGCGCCGCCGGGTTCGGGCCGCCGGCCGTCGAAGACCTCGTCCACCGCGCCCTCACGGACGGCCAGCTGATAGACGGCGAGCTGGGGGTGGGTGGCCACCTCGTCCTTGGTGGGCGCGCCCTTGCCGGTCTTGAAGTCGACGACGTATGCCCTTCCCTCGGCGTCCTCCTCCACCCGGTCCATCGAGCCCCGGATGCGGACGGCGTACGCGCCCGCTTCCAAGGTCACGTCGAAGTCGTGCTCGCTGGCGGCGGGGGTGCGGCCTCCGCGGTCCAGGACGTGCCACTTCAGGAAGCGTTCCAGGGCGGCGCGGGCCTGGTCCTTCTCCTGCTCGGACTTCCAGGGGGCGTCGAAGGCGAGGCCGTTCCAGACGGAGTCCAGGCGCTCCATGAGGACGTCGAGGTCGGCGGGCGTACGGCTGGAGGCGACCTCGTCGGCGAGTACGTGGACGACGTTGCCGAACCCCTGGGCGGCGGTGGCCGGGGCGTCGGCCTTCACCTCCCGGCCCAGGAACCACTGGAGGGCGCAGGTGTTGGCGAGCTGGTCCAGGGCGGAGCCGGAGAGGGTGACGGGCTGGTCGCGGTCGCGCAGCGGGACGGCGGAGCGGGTCGGCTCGTCCAGGCCCCACCAGCGGGACGGGTGGGCGGCGGGCACGAGTGCCTGGCCCTCGTCGTCGGTGAGCGCGGCGAGCCGGGCGAGGCGGTGGGCGGCGGCGTCGCGCAGGGCGTCGGAGGCGGCCGGGTCGACGGTGGTGGCACGCAGCTCGGCGACGAGCGCGGCGACGGCCAGGGGCCGGCGGGGGCGGCCGGTGACGTCGCGGGGTTCGACGCCCAGCTCGGTGAGGAAGCGGGAGGGCTGGTCGCCGTCGTCGGCGGGGGCCTTCACGGCGGTGACCACAAGGCGCTCGCGGGCCCGGGTGGCGGCGACGTAGAAGAGTCGGCGCTCCTCGGCGAGGAGTGCGCCGGGCGTGAGGGGTTCGGCGAGCCCGTCGCGGCCGATCCGGTCCGCCTCCAGGAGGGAACCGCGGCGGCGCAGGTCGGGCCAGAGCCCTTCCTGGACTCCGGCGACGACGACGAGCCGCCACTGAAGGCCCTTGGAGCGGTGGGCGGTCATCAGGCGTACGGCGTCGGGGCGGCCGGTCCGCCGGGAGAGGGTGTCGGCGGCGATGTCCTGGGCATCGACCTCCTCCAGGAAGTTGAGCGCCCCTCGCCCGCCGGTGCGCTCCTCGGCGCGCGCGGCCGTGTCGAACAGGGCGCACACCGCGTCGAGGTCCCGGTCGGCGTTGCGGCCGCCCGCCCCGCCGCGCAGCGCGGCCCGCTCCAGCCTGCCCGGCCAGGGGGTGCCGTTCCACAGGGTCCACAGGGCCTCCTCGGCGGTGCCGCCGCCTTCGAGAAGCTCGCGGGCCTTACGCAGGAGCGCGCCGAGGCGCTGTGCGCCGTGGGCGTACGCCGGATCGTGGGTGACCAGGCGTTCGGGCTCGGCCAGGGCGCGGGCGAGCAGCTCGTCGGAGGGGGCGGGGACCCGGATTCCGGCGGCGCGCTCCTCGTCGCGCAGGGCCCGGCCGAGGCGGCGCAGGTCGGCGGCGTCCATGGAGCCGAGGGGGGAGGCGAGGAGGGTGAGGGCGGTCTCGGTGCCCAGCCAGGGGGGTGCTCCGCCCTCGCCGAGGTCCGGGGCCGGCTCCGTCTCCGTGTCCATCTCCGGGGCCGACTCCGTCTCCGTCGTCTTCGTGGCCGGCTCCGTCTCCGGCTTCGTCTTCGTGGCCGGCTCCGTCCCCAGCTCGGTCTCCCTGTCAGCGGACCGGTGGTGCAGTGCCGCCGTCGCCACCGTCCGCAGGGCCGTCAGCAGCGGGGCGACGGCCGGTTCGTGGCGGAGCGGGAGGTCGTCGCCGTCCACCTCCAAGGGGACGCCCGCCGAGGTGAGGGCGCGGCGGACGGCGGGCAGCGAGCGGCCTCCGGCCCGTACCAGCACGGCCATCTCCCGCCACGGGACCCCGTCCTCCAGGTGGGCGCGGCGCAGCAGGTCCGCGATGTTGTCCAGCTCCGTGGAGGCGGTCGGGTAGGTGTACGTCTCCACCCGGCCGCCCTCCCGGACGGCGTGCAGGTCGCGGTGGGCGCGGACGGTGTCGGCGGGCAGCCGGGTCAGCGGCATCCGGCGGGTGAGCAGCCGGGTCGCCGCGAGCAGGCCGGAGCCGGAGCGCCGCGAGGTGGTGAGGACGCCCACGGGTGCGGGGGTTCCGTCGGCCCGCCGGAAGGTGTCGGGGAACTCGAGGATGCCGTTCACGTCGGCGCCCCGGAACGTGTAGATCGACTGGTCCGGGTCGCCGAAGGCCACCAGCGTCCGGCCGCCGCCCGCCCCGGGCCCCCTGCTCCCGCCCCCGGCGTGCGCCCCGCTCCCCAGGTTCCCCGCCAGGGCGTGCAACAGGCGCACCTGGGCCGGGTCGGTGTCCTGGTACTCGTCGACGTACACCGCGTCGTACGCCCCGGCCAACTGCGCCGAGACCTCGGGACGCTCGGCGAGCAGGACCGCGCGGTGGACCAGCTCCGCGTAGTCCAGGACGCCCTGGGCGTCGAGGACGTCGAGGTACTCGGCGAGGAACTGGGCCGCCGCGCCCCAGTCCGGGCGGCCCGTGCGGCGGGCGAAGGCGGCGAGCGCGTCCGGGCCGAGTCCCAGTTCGCGGCTGCGGGCGAGCACGGCGCGCACCTCGTCGGCGAATCCGCGGGTGGTCAGACAGGCGCGCAGCTCGTCGGGCCAGCGGACGTGGGCCAGGCCCTCCTTCTCCAGGTCGAGCTGGCCGGCGAGCAGGTCGCGGACGGTGACGTCCTGCTCGGGCCCGGAGAGCAGGCGCAGCGGATCGGCGAAGAGATCGGCGTCCTGGTGGGCGCGGACCAGGGCGTAGCAGTACGAATGGAAGGTGGTGGCCTGCGGCCCGCGGGCCGCGCCGAGCCGGGCCGCCATCCGGTCGCGCAGTTCGACGGCGGCCTTGCGGCTGAAGGTGAGGACGAGGATGCGGGCGGGGTCGGCGCCCCGGTTCACCCGGGCCGCCACCGACTCCACGAGCGTGGTGGTCTTGCCGGTGCCGGGACCCGCGAGGACGAGCAGCGGTCCGTCGGCGTGATCAACCACAGCGCGCTGGCCTGCGTCCAGGAGAGGAGGTTCCACGGAACCCGGCGGGGTGCGCACCAGGCGGTACGCGCCCGTGATCCGCGGCCGTGACTCACGGTGCGGACTGTGCCGGGTGGAAGAGGAGGAGCTCACGTGGATCGCCGGTCCTGGTGGGTTTACGGGTCATACAGGTCACACAGGTCATACAGACCGAAAAAGGCCATCCTTGCGGGACGAGGAGAGGGGGCGCGGGTGGAGCGCGGTGACGACGCTACGCCAGCGGGGGCGCGGGAGGCGGCGGGTGCGCTGCGTCCCTCGTCACGTATCCGGCCGCGCCCTGCCGGAGGCGGGCGGTGGCGTCCGCCGTCACCTGTGAGTTTCCTCGCTCCGACCGTCGGCCGGGCCGCCGGCGCCTCCCCCGTCGCCGTCCCAGCGCGCGCGGCGCATGTCGAGCCGCGGAACGTGGCCGTCCGCATGGCCCGACGCCTCGCGCAGCGGGGTCCCCTCCGCGCGGTAGTGGTCCAGCGCCCGCAGCTCGTGGCCCGGGAGCAGCCCCCCGTCGGCCCGCACCACGCGCCACCAGGGCACGGCGGAGCCGTACAGCGCCATGGCCCGGCCGACCTGCCGGGGGCCGCCGTCGCCCAGCCACTCCGCGACATCGCCGTACGTCATGACCCGGCCCGGCGGGATCAGGTCGGCGACGTCGAGGACCCGCTCCGCGTACTGGGGCAGCTCGGCCGGCTGCCCCTCGCCCGTCTCGTCCTGGCTCATCCGCCCCATCCTGCCGTACGCCACCGACAGTGCGGACGGAACCGTGTCGGTACGGGCACCGAGCGTGCGCGCAGGTGCAAAGGGGCGTATGTTGCGCATCCCGCGCCCGGGCGACGCACCCTGATGCCTCCCTCCGTCTCCGGGCCGTGCCACCATCATCCGGGCGGTGACCGGTGATACGAGACCACGAAGACGAACCAGAGGCGACGAAGGAGCAGGGCGTGCAGCCACCGAAGGCGGCGGACGCCTCCGATGCCGGAGAGCGCCCGCCGAGCGCGCCGGAGCCCGCCGGGGAGCGCGCGGAGAGTGCGCCGGCACCCGCCCAGGCGGTCCGGGCCGAAGGTCCCACCGCGGCCACCGCGTCCACCAGCGGCTACCTCACCGGCTCCACCCTCGCCTCCGCCGAGGCCGCCCTGAGCGACCGGGTCTCCGGCGACGAGCCGCTGCTCCCCGCCCGGGTGCACCGCCCCTCCGACCTGATGCGGCTGCTGATCGGCATCGCCGCCGTCGCCGTGCTGTTCGCCATCGCCGCGTTCGCCCAGGGCACCACCACCGGCCTCGAGGACGACATCTCCAAGGGCACCGAGCAGGCGCCCGATCTGCTGATCAAGATGGCCGGCCTGGTCTCCAGCATCGCCGTGCTGCTCGTGCCGGTGGCCTTCGCCATCGAGCGGCTGATCAAGCGGGACGGGCTGCGCATCGCCGACGGCGTACTGGCCGCCGTGCTCGCCCACGGGGTCACCCTCGCCACCGATCTCTGGGTCTCGCGCTCCGCGCCCGGCACCATCCAGGAAGCGCTGACCCAGCCCCAGCCGGGCGTCGGACTGACCGATCCGGTGCACGGCTACCTCGCCCCCGTGATCGCGTACATGACCGCGGTCGGAATGGCGAGACGGCCGCGCTGGCGGGTCGTGCTCTGGGCGGTGCTGCTGCTCGACGCGTTCGCGATGCTCGTCGGCGGGTACACCACCCCGTTCTCGATCATCCTGACGGTCCTGATCGGCTGGACCGTCGCGTACGGAACGCTGTACGCGGTCGGCTCCCCGAACGTCCGCCCCACCGGCCAGCACCTGATGGCGGGGCTCCGGCACGTCGGCTTCCGGCCGGTCGCCGCGATGCGCACCGAGGATGCCCCCGACAACGACAACACCGACCAGAACGACCGGGGACGGCGGTATCTGGTCACCCTGGAGGACGGGCCCCCGCTGGACGTGACGGTCGTCGACCGGGAACAGCAGGCCCAGGGGTTCTTCTACCGCGCCTGGCGCCGGCTGACGCTGCGCGGGATCACCCAGCGCCGCTCGATCCAGTCGCTGCGGCAGGCGCTTGAGCAGGAGGCGCTGCTCGCGTACGCGGCGATCGCCGCCGGGGCGAACGCGCCGAAGCTCATCGCCACCTCCGAGCTGGGCCCGGACGCGGTGATGCTCGTCTACGAGCACATCGGCGGCCGGTCGCTGGACCAGATGGAGGACGAGGAGATCACCGACGACCTGGTGCGCAGCGCCTGGCGTCAGGTGAAGGCCCTCCAGTCGCGCCGGATCGCGCACCGCAGGCTGACCGGTGACGCGCTGCTGGTGGATCGTTCCGGCAAAGCGTTCGTGACGGACCTGCGCGGCGGCGAGATCGCCGCCGGGGACCTGGTGCTCCGGATGGACGTGGCGCAGCTGCTGACCACCCTGGGACTGCGGGTGGGGGCCGAGCGTTCGGTCTCCGGCGCCCTGGCCGTGCTCGGCCCGGACGCCGTCGCGGACTGCCTGCCGCTGCTCCAGCCGATCGCGCTGAGCCGCTCCACCCGGGCGACGCTGCGTCGGCTCGCGCGGGAGCGGTCGCAGCAGGAGCGCGACGCGGTGCTGGAGTCCTCGCGGGCGGCCAAGGAGGCGCGGGCGCAGGACGCGGCGGACGAGGCCGCGCAGGCCGGGGCCGAGGCTCAGGCCGAGCCCAGGTCCGGCCACAAGGCCGAGCGCAAGTCCCTGCGGACGGAGAAGCAGGCCGAGAAGCGGGCCGTGGACGACGCGATGGAGGAGGCGCGGGAGGGAGACCTGCTCACCCAGATCCGCCGCCAGGTGCTGCTGATCCGCCCCCAGGCACCGGTCGAACCGGTCCGCCTGGAGCGGATCAAGCCGCGCACCCTCTTCAGCTTCATCGCCGGGGCCATCGCCGCGTACTTCCTGATCTCCCAGGTCACCCAGGCCGACTTCGGCGTGCTCGTGGAGCAGGCGGAGTGGGGCTGGGTGGCCGCCGCGCTCGGCTTCTCGGGGCTCAGCTACGTGGCGGCGGCGATGAGCCTGCTGGGCTTCGTGCCGGAGCGGGTGCCGTTCCTCAAGACCGTGCAGGCGCAGGTGGCCGGTTCGTTCGTGAAGATCGTCGCCCCGGCCGCCGTCGGCGGTGTGGCGCTGAACACCCGCTTCCTGCAACGCGCCGGAGTGCGCCCCGGTCTGGCCGTGGCGAGCGTCGGGGCCTCGCAGCTCTTCGGGCTCGGCTGCCACATCCTGCTGCTGGCCCTCTTCGGCTATCTCACGGGGACGGAGAAGACCCCGGACTCCCTCACCCCCTCCCGTACGGTGATCGCCGGTCTGCTGACCGTCGCGGTGCTGGTGCTGGTGGTGACGGCCATTCCGTTCCTGCGGAAGTTCGTGGTGACGCGGGTGCGCTCGCTGTTCGCCGGGGTCGTGCCGCGCATGCTGGACGTGGTGCAGCGGCCGCAGAAGCTGGTCACCGGGATCGGCGGAATGCTGCTGCTGACCGGCCTGTTCGTGCTCTGCCTGGACGCGTCGATCCGGGCGTTCAGCGGCCCTGACGTGGCCCAGCTGAGCTACGCGAGCATCGCGGTGGTCTTCCTCGCGGGCAACGCGCTCGGCTCCGCCGCTCCCACCCCGGGCGGCATGGGCGCGGTCGAGGGCGCCCTGACGCTGGGCCTGATCGCGGTCGGGCTGCCGATGGAGGTGGCGGCGCCCGCGGTGCTGCTGTACCGCGTGATGACGCTGTGGCTGCCGGTGCTGCCGGGGTGGATCGCCTTCAACCAGCTGACCCGCAAGGGCGAACTCTGAGCATCCGGAAGGGCGCACGCGACCCCGCCGCACGCGCCGTGCACCACCCGCATGGACCGCGCCCCAGCGCGCTCCCCGGCGCCCCGCCGCACGATGGAGCCCATGAGGACTTCCCCCGCTCTGCGCGCCGCCGCCCTCGCCGCCACCGCCACCGTGCTGCTGCCCCTGGCGGGCTGCTCGGACGGCGGCGACGGGGGCGGGGAGGGCCGTTCCACGCCCAGCGGGGCCTCGACCGCCTCCCCCACCGCCACCTCCGGGGAACTGGCGTCGCAGAAGCTGGACTGGTCGCCCTGCCCGGCGCCGAACGTGGCGCAGGGCGGTGGTGAGTCGCCCTCGCCGCTGCCCGGGGGCGCGGTCTGGGAGTGCTCCTTCATGGACGTACCGCTGGATTACGCGGAGCCGGACGGCCGGACGATCGAGCTGGCGCTGATCCGGGGGAAGGCCAAGGACCAGAAGCGGCGGATCGGCTCGCTCGTGTTCAACTTCGGCGGACCCGGCGCCTCCGGTGTCGCGACCCTGCCGGCCTTCGGCGCGGACTACGACAGGCTCCGCACCCGGTACGACCTGGTGAGCTTCGACCCGCGCGGGGTGGGGCGCAGCGAGGGCGTGGAGTGCGCGGACGACGCCCAGCTGGACGCCCTCTACCAGGAGGACTCCACGCCGGACGACGCGGCCGAGGAGAAGGAGTTCGTCCAGGGCCAGAAGGACTTCATCGCCACCTGCAAGAAGAACTCGGGCTCCGAACTGCCCTATGTGGGCACGACGAACGCCGCCCGCGACATGGACCTGATGCGCACGGTCCTCGGCGACGACAAGCTGCACTACTTCGGCATCTCCTACGGCACCGAGCTCGGCGGCGTCTACGCCCACCTCTACCCGGACAAGGTCGGCCGGGCGGTCTTCGACGCGGTGGTCGACCCCACCAAGGACGCCGAGCAGTCCTCCCTCGGCCAGGCCCAGGGGTTCCAGCTCGCCTTCGACAACTTCACGAACGACTGCGCGGACCGCGGCGACAAGTGCGCCCTGCCCGGCGCCACCGGCGCGGAGGTCGAGCAGTGGATCGCCGACTTCCTGGCGAAGCTGGAGAAGGAGCCGATCGACGGGCTCGGCGACCGGGCGCTGACGCAGACGCTGGCCACCACCGGCATCGCCTCCGCGCTCTACTCCCAGGAGACCTGGCCGCTGCTGGAGCAGGGCCTGGACGAGGCCGACGGCGGCTCCGGCGCCCTGCTGCTCGCGCTGGCCGACTCGCTGAACGGCCGCTCGGAGGACGGGCGGTACGACAACTCCAACGCGGCCAACATCGCGATCAACTGCGCCGACAACAAGCAGCGCTTCAGCCTGGCGCAGACGAAGGCAGCCCTGCCCGCCTTCCGCGAGGCCTCGCCGCTGTTCGGCGAGTACCTGGGCTGGGGCCTGATGGGCTGCACCGGCTGGCCGGTCGCGGGCGCCTGGGTGACCCCCGACGTCAGCGCTCCCGGCTCCGCCCCGATCCTGGTCATCGGCAACACCGGCGACCCGGCGACCCCGTACGCGGGCGCACAGGCGATGGTGGAGAAACTCGGCAAGGGAGTGGGCGTCGAGCTGACGTACAAGGGCGAGGGCCACGGCGCGTACAACAGTAAGAACGCGTGTGTCCAGGGGGCCGTCGACGGCTATCTCCTGAACGGTACGGTGCCGAAGTCGGGCACTGTCTGCGAATGATCCGCGCCCGGGCAACAGCCTTTAGCATGACCGGACATCACAAGCGCCCGACGCGTCACCACCGGCTCCGGGCCACGGGGAGGGAAGCCGGATCATGCGTGCGCACCGAGGAGCCCGACGGGCCGTCGTCCGGGCGGGGGCAAGCCTGCTGGCGGCGGGACTGCTGGCCGGCTGCGGCCTGCTGGCGACGGAAGCGGAGAAGAGCGAGCCGGCGGACGGCCGCTCCGGTGACGCCGCCCCCTCTCCGTCGCCGGACCTGAAGGAAACGCCGAAGACCCCGCCCCTGCCCGCCGCCCTCACCTCCCAGCGCCCCGACTGGACGCGCTGCGAGGCACCGCGCGGCGGGAGCGCGCCCGGCTCCGACTGGCGCTGTACGAGCGTCGAGGTGCCTTTGGACTACGCGAAGCCGGCCGGCGAGACCATCGCCATCGCGCTGATCCGCAAGCAGGCACGCGACAAGGACCGCCGACTCGGCTCGATGCTGTTCAACTTCGGCGGCCCGGGTGGTTCGGGCGTCGAGATACTGCCGCGCGCGGCCTCCTCGTACGACAGGCTCAACTCCCGCTACGACCTGGTGGGGTTCGATCCGCGCGGGGTCGCGGCCAGCTCCGGGGTGCAGTGCCGTACCGACGAGGAGCAGGAACAGGCCTTGCGTAGCGTGGACCTGACCCCGGAGACGGCGGCCGAGGAGGCGGCGTTCATCAAGGACGGCGCGGACTTCGGCGCGGGCTGCCGGCGCCGGTCGGGCAAGGTCCTCCCGCACGTCGGCACGTCCAACGCCGCCCGTGACCTGGACCTGATCCGCCAGGTCATCGGCGACGACAAGCTGTCGTACTTCGGCTTCTCCTACGGTACGGAGCTGGGCGGCACGTACGCGCACATCTTCCCGCACCACGTGGGGCGCACCGTCCTGGACGCGGTCGTCGACCCCACGGCCGACGGGATCGGGCACGCCCGCAACCAGGCGACCGGCTTCCAGCGCGCCCTGGAGAACTACCTCAAGGACCGCGGCCAGGATCCGAAGGCAGGCTCGGAGCGCATCGCCCGGATGCTGGCCAGGATCGACAGGAAGCCGCTGCCGACCGCGTCCGGCCGCGAGCTGACCGAGTCCCTCGCCGTCACCGGCATCGTCACCCCGCTCTACTCGCAGTCCAACTGGCCCGCGCTGACGGCCGCCCTGGACGAGGCGGAGAACAAGGGCACGGGCAACGGGCTGCTCCGTCTCGCCGACTCGTACAACGGGCGGGACGAGAACGGGCGTTACGACACCCAGGCCCACTCCCAGCGGGCCATCTCCTGCGCCGACTCCAAGGCCCGCCCCACGGTGGACGAGGCCCGCGCGCTGCTGCCGGAGTTCCGCAGGCTCTCCCCGGTGTTCGGGCCGTTCCTGGCCTGGGACACGGCCGGCTGGTGCGCGCAGTGGCCGGTCGACGGGGAGCACGAGACGCCGGAGACCAGTGCGCCGGGCGCGGGCCCGATCCTGGTGATCGGAACGACCGGCGACCCGGCCACCCCGTACGAGGGGGCGCAGAGGATGGCGGACGAGCTGGGCAAGGGTGTCGGCATCATGCTCACCAACGAGGGTGAGGGGCACGGGGCGTACGGCGAGGGCGACTGCGTGACCGCGGCGGTGGACAACTACTTCCTGGACGGGAAGGTCCCCCAGGACGGCACGACCTGCTCGTGACGGGCCGCAGGCGCACGGAAGAGGCCGGTCCACACGAGGTGGGCCGGCCCCTTCTCCGTACGTTCCGCAGCTTCTGCGGGCTCTAGTAGATCGGCTTCGCGGGCTCGATCTGGTTGACCCAGCCGATCACGCCGCCGCCGACGTGCACCGAGTCGGCGAAGCCCGCCGACTTGAGGACCGCGAGGACCTCGGCGCTGCGAACACCCGTCTTGCAGTGCAGGACGATGCGGCGGTCCTGCGGGAGGTCCTGAAGGGCGTTGCCCATGAGGAACTCGTTCTTCGGGATCAGCTTCGCGCCGGGGATCGAGACGATCTCGTACTCGTTCGGCTCGCGGACGTCGATGATCTCGATCTTCTCGTCCCCGTCGATCCACTCCTTGAGCTGCTTCGGAGTGATCGTGGAGCCGGCCGCCGCCTCCTGGGCCTCCTCGGACACGACGCCGCAGAAGGCCTCGTAGTCGATGAGCTCGGTGACGGTCGGGTTCTCGCCGCAGACCGCGCAGTCGGGGTCCTTGCGGACCTTGACCTGGCGGTACTGCATCTCCAGGGCGTCGTAGATCATCAGACGGCCGACCAGCGGGTCACCGATGCCGGCGAGCAGCTTGATCGCCTCGGTCACCTGGATCGAGCCGACCGACGCGCACAGGACTCCCAGCACGCCGCCCTCGGCGCAGGAGGGGACCATGCCCGGCGGCGGGGGCTCCGGGTAGAGGCAGCGGTAGCAGGGGCCGTGCTCGGACCAGAACACGGAGGCCTGGCCGTCGAAGCGGTAGATCGAGCCCCATACATACGGCTTGTTCAGCAGCACGGCCGCGTCGTTGACCAGATAACGGGTGGCGAAGTTGTCCGTGCCGTCCACGATCAGGTCGTACTGGGCGAAGATCTCCTTCACGTTCTCGGCTTCGAGCCGTTCCTCGTGAAGGACCACGTTGACGTACGGGTTGATGCCCAGCACGGAGTCCTTGGCGGACTGCGCCTTGGACCGGCCGATGTCGGCCTGGCTGTGGATGATCTGGCGCTGCAGGTTCGACTCGTCGACCTCGTCG
Source organism: Streptomyces sp. NPDC006261 (assembly GCF_040613515.1). Taxonomy (NCBI): domain Bacteria; kingdom Bacillati; phylum Actinomycetota; class Actinomycetes; order Kitasatosporales; family Streptomycetaceae; genus Streptomyces; species Streptomyces sp. NPDC006261. Next base: position 2,361 of record NZ_JBEXSI010000029.1, on the reverse strand, counting down.
AACTCCACGATGCCCAGCGTGCCGACGCCGGCCGCGGCCAGGTACATCAGGGCCGGCGAGCCGAGACCGCCGGCGCCCACACAGAGCACCTTGGCGTTCTTCAGGCGCTTCTGCCCGTCCATCCCGACATCCGGGATGATCAGGTGGCGCGAGTACCTGCGGACCTCGTCGACGGTGAGCTCAGCGGCTGGCTCGACCAGGGGTGGCAGCGACACAGGAACCTCAACAATGCAGGTGGTCGGATTTTACGTACTTCGACTACGTACGGTTGTTCTTCCGGTAACACTGCCACGCCCCCTCTCATTCCGAGATACCGGGTCCGATCCGCGAGACGATTTCGTCCCAGTACCTGGGCAGCGCCGCGAATGGATCGGTTTGTCCGCTCTGTCCGTCGTCGCTCCGCCCGCCCCGGTCCGTGAAGAAGATCGTCCCGGCGCCCTGCCAGCGGGCGATGCGCATCGCCTCGTCGAGATGGGTGCGCGGCACCCCGTGGACGAAGTGCGCGAACCGCTCCGGCGGGTAGTCCGCCGTCCACTCGGCCACCTGTGACCAGCGGTAGTCGGTCCACGGGCCCTGGAAGGAGACCAGTTGGTCGGCCGCCTCCGCATAGCCGGGGTACGGGTGGGTGCCGTGGCCGAGGACCAGGCGGCCGCCGTCGTCCGCGCTGTCGCTCTCCGCCAGCAGGGCGTGGAGTGTGCCGGTCAGACGGCGGACGGCAGGCAGTTCGGACCGTTCGGCGGGGCAGCGGGCCAGATAGAAGCCACCGACCCGGTACCAGTCGATGAAGGCCCGGGCATCGGCGATCAGCTCATCGAACCGCCGGTTGCCGTAGGCGAGATCTAGGTGGCCGAGGAGCCGTCCGCCGCAGGCGCGTACGGAGTCGTCCGGGGCCTCGCCGTGCAGGGCCCGTTCCCGTGCGTTACGGAGTTTGCCGGCCACCTCCAGGCAGTGCGGGTCGGGCCGGGTGCCGGGGCCCTCAGCGATGTTGAGGACGGCCCAGTGGAGCGGGGTGCCGGGGCGGACCAGCTCGGCCCATTCGGCGGGGGCGAGCAGCGGATGGGCGTAGCCGGGGACGCCGAAGCCGAGCTGCTCGCCGCCCGCGGTCCTGCGGGCGTCGGCGGGAGCGGTCAGATACGGCACGCCGCCTCCATCCAGATGTCCGCCAGGGACTCCTCCAGATTGATCCGGGGGCGCCAGCCGAGCCGGTCCCGCGCGGTGCGGACGTCGGCCTGCTGCCAGACGCCGCAGCCGTCCGGGTACGGGGACGGGGTCGCCGAGAGGTGCTCCATGACCGACTCGGCGGAGGTGCGCGGGGCGCCGATGGGCAGGCGGGCGGGGGGCGTGTCCAGCTCGTGGAGTGCGCCCGCGTACCCGGCGACCCTCGCGAGGACGGCGGCAGCGTCGCGGAGGCGCACGGCCCGCCCGGTGCCGATGTTGACGACGCCCTGGGCGGCGGAGAGCGAGGCGGCGTGCACGGCCCTCGCCACATCCCGTACGTCGACGAAGTCCCGCTGCACGCCGAGGCCGCTGAGCTTGAGCTCGCCGTCGCCGGACTGCATGGCCCGGCGCATCGCCTCGGCGAGCCGGCCGAGCGGGGATCCGGCCGGGGTGCCGGGGCCGACCGGCGAGAAGACCCGGAGCACCACGGCGTCGAGGCCCGAGCCGAGGACCAGCTCGGTGGCGGCGAGCTTGCTGACGCCGTACGGGCCGCCGGGGCGCGGGATGGCGTCCTCGGCGGTGGAGGAGCCGGGCTGCGAGGGGCCGTACTCGGAGGCGCAGCCGACCTGGACGAGCCGGGCCCCGCAGCCGCTGCGGCGCAGGGCCTCGCAGACGGTGGCGACGGCGACGGTGTTGTGGCGGGTGAGTTCCCGGGCGCCGCCGCGGGTGGCGCCCGCGCAGTTGACGACGACTCCGGGGTGGACGGCGTCCAGGAAGCGGGTGAGCGCGCCCGGGCTGCCGCCGGCGAGGTCGAACCGGACGTCGGCGTCGTCGCCGCGGCCGAGGGCCGTGAGGTGGACAGCGGGATCGGCGAGCAGACGGTCGGCGACGAAGCGGCCGAGGAATCCGTTGGCTCCGAGCAGCAGCACCCTCATCGCGCACCGCCTCGGTGCCGACGGCGGACTGCCGGTGCGGGGGATTGGGGGGTCATGGCGGGTTACTCCTTGGTCGGTCAGTTCGTGCGGTCGGTTCGTGCGGTGTCGAAGAGGCCCGCGGCGTCGGCTCCGCGGGGTGGTGCGGTGGTACGTCGGTGGGGGCTCAGGGCCTGGTGTGGGCCGAGGCCCGGGAGAGGGCGGCGGCGGCGTGGACCAGCAGTCCGAGCGCCGCCGCCCCGCAGGCGAGGGCGGGCACGGCGCCAGATCG